>CAIVDX010000200.1 GCA_903904805.1 uncultured Rhodospirillales bacterium | reverse complement strand
GTTGCCCTTGTGTTGCACGAGATCGCCAACCGCATGGGCTGGCTGACAGGTGGGGCGGACGGGCTGCAAGGCATGGATGTCGGCCCGGTATTCGGCTTCGACTTCGACCTCTATGGCCAGGTCGCCAATATCTATTCGCTGTCGGTGCTGTTCATCCTGTTCGTGATCGCCCGTCGCATCGTGCATTCGCCCTTCGGCTGGTCGCTGCGCGCGATCCGTGACAACCCCCTGCGGGCCGCGGCGATCGGCGTACCTGTCACCAAGCGCCTTGTCGCGGTCTACACACTTTCGGCCGCCTATGCCGGCATCGCCGGCGCGCTGCTGGCGCAGACCACGCAGTTCGCTTCGCTCGACGTACTGGCCTTCCACCGCTCAGCGGACGTGCTGTTGATGCTGACCATCGGCGGCGTGGGCTATCTGTATGGTGGCCTGATCGGCGCGTTGGTGTTCAAGGTGATGCAGGACACGTTGTCGAACATCACGCCACAATATTGGGAATTCTGGATCGGCCTGGTGCTGGTGATTCTGGTGCTGGGCGGGCGTGACTGGCTTGGCAAAATCCCCGCCTTCTTCATCAGGCGACGCAATGAGGCGGAGGCGAAGCTGCGATGAGAGTCGTGACGAAGGCGCGCCAATCATGACAACCGCCCTGCAAACACAGAATCTGGTCAAGCAGTTTGGCGGGCTGACGGCCACAAATGATGTCTCCCTCACCCTGCAGCAGGGCGAACGCCACGCGCTGATCGGCCCCAACGGCGCGGGCAAGACCACGCTGATCAATCTGCTCACCGGCGTGCTGCAGCCAACCTCCGGCACCATCATGCTGGAGGGGCAGGACATCACGACCGCACGCTCTGACGAGCGCGTGCGCCGCGGCCTCGCGCGGACCTTCCAGATCAACCAGCTCTTCGCCGCGATGACGCCGCTGGAAGGCGTTGGCATGGCGGTGTCGCAGACCAAGGGCAAGGGTTGGGAGTTTTGGCGCAGTCCCGGACACAGCAAGCCGGTGCTCGATGAAATCGTCGACGTGCTCGATCGTTTCGGGCTGTGCGACGTGATGGGCGAGCGCGTCGGCGCGTTGCCATACGGCAAGCAGCGCCTGCTGGAAATCGCCATGGCGATCGCCTGCCGCCCGCGCGTTCTGCTGCTCGATGAGCCCGCCGCCGGCGTGCCGGAAAGCGAGCGGGAGGACATCCTCAATGTGGTCGCCGCACTGCCCAAGGATGTGACGGTGCTGCTGATCGAGCACGACATGGATCTGGTGTTTCGGTTCGCCAGCCGCATCTCGGTGCTGGTGAACGGCGCGCTGCTCACCGCCGGCAGCGTAGAGGAGATCAGCAACGATCCCCGCGTGCGTGCCGTCTATCTCGGTGAGGCCGACCATGGCTGACATCCTCCGGTTGGAAAATCTCCAGGCCGGCTATGGTGCGGCTGTGGTTCTCGATGCACCTGGCATCTCGCTCAGTCTTGCCGAGGGCAAGTCGATGGCGGTCCTTGGCCGAAATGGCATGGGCAAGACCACACTGCTCAACACCATCATCGGCGCGACGAAGCGTTTCGCCGGCACCATTCACGTGGATGGCCGCGACATCACCCGCCTCGCGCCCGAGCGTCGCGCCGGCGCGGGTGTGGGCTGGGTGCCACAGGAGCGCAACATCTTCCGCTCGCTCACGGTGGAGGAGAACCTCACCGCCATTGCCAGGCCCGGCCCGTGGAATGTGAAGCGCTGCTACGAGATGTTCCCGCGCTTGCAGGAACGCCGCGCCAACATGGGCAACCAGCTGTCGGGCGGCGAGCAGCAGATGCTGGCCGTCGCGCGTGCGCTGGTGCTCAACCCGCGCCTGCTGCTGCTCGATGAACCCACCGAGGGCCTCGCACCGATCATCGTCGAGGAATTGCTCGCCGCGCTGAAACGCATCATCCGTGATGAGGGCATCTCGGCTCTGGTGGTCGAGCAGCACGCCCAGAAGATCCTCGGCGTGACCGACGAGGCGGTGATCCTCGAGCGCGGAGCGATCGTGCACCGGGCGAGCAGTGCCGCCCTGCAGGCTGACCCGGAGGCGCTGGCCCGCTATCTCGGCGTCACCGCGAAGGGCTGACGCGGCCACCCCTGGCGCTGTCGCCTTGCCCTGCTAATGTCGTCCCATCCTCAGTTCGATGGAGACGCACGCATGCTTCAGATCAGTTTTGCCGCCCCCGCCTCACCCCATGACGGCGCACTGGTTCTGCTGCTGGAGGATGAGGCCAGCCTGACCGGCATCGCGGCCGCGGCGAACGACGCAACGGACGGCGCCATCGCGCGTGCGTTGGTCGCCGCCGAGTTCAAAGGCAAAGCCGGCAAGACCACCACCATCCTCGCACCGGGCCGCTTCTCGCGGGTGATCGCGGTGGGTCTGGGCAAGGACCTCAAGCAGCTTGGCGCCGAACAGGCT
>CAIVDX010000199.1 GCA_903904805.1 uncultured Rhodospirillales bacterium | reverse complement strand
GCTGCGGTCGAAGCAGCATTCCTCGGCGACGGCCACGCGGTAGTTCAGGCTGAACGCATCGAGCACCGAGGCGCGGACGCAGCCCGAGGTGGTGGTGCCGGTCATCACCACGCTGTCGCAGCCGAGCAGGGTGAGGTAGGCGGCCATGTTGGTGCCGAAGAAGGCCGAGGGCTTCTGCTTGTAGATGACGATGTCGCGCGGGCCGGGGGCGATCGGGGTGATGATCTCATTGCCGTCGAGATTGGTGGCGGGGGCGCTGACATCTTCCACGTTGCGGCTGTTTTTCCAGCCCCAGCTGCCGGCGTCCCAATTGTCGTCGCGGCGGACACCGGTGGTGTAGATCACCGGGATGCCGCGGGCGTGGGCGGCGGCGATGAGCGGGACCATGTATTCCATCGCGGTCCAGGCGTCCTCGCCGCAGCTGTTGCGCCATTTCTTGATGGACTCAAGGATCGGCTCGGACTGCTCGCCGCAGAAGGCCCAGCTGCAATCGATGACGACGAGCGCGGGGCGCTTGCCGAAGCCGCCGCGCGCGCCATAGCCGGAGGCGGCGAAGACCGCCTTGTCGCGGTCGGTGAGGAATTTGTCCCAGATGCGTTCTTCAGACATTGCTGTGGTCTCCCGGTATTGTTCAGGCGGTTTTGGGCACGAAGCGCATGTCGATGATGGCCTCGTAGGGGATGTCCTGCTTGAGGATGCCGGCTGAGGTGACGACATCCTTCGCGGTGTCCCAAGACTGGCGGCTGATCAGGCCATCGGGGCTCCACATCTCGTCGGCGAAGGAGCGATCGAGCGTGGCCTTCAGATCGTCGGCGGGCATGGTGGGGAATTCGGCCTTGGAGACGGCCGCCGCGCCCTCGTGATTCTCGTGGGTGTAGCGCAGGCCGGCCATCACGGCGCGGACGAAGGACTCCGCGACGGCGGGGGTCTTCTCGATGGAGTCCAGACGCACATTCAGCGTGGAATAGGCGTAGGGGCCGAGCTGTTTGGGGATGCTGTAGAAGGGCTCCTGCCACAGGCCGGCGCGGATGCCCTGGGTCATCAGCGGCTCGGAGGTGGCGGCGATGGAGGCCTGCTCGCCCTTGACCGCGGCGAGCGCGCCGGCGGCGGTGCTCTCGACGACGGTGACGTCCGACAGCGCGAGGCCGGCCTTCTTGACGATCAGGTAGCGGGTGATCGAATTCGGGGTGCCGCCGAAATAGCCGGAGACGATCTTGTTGGCCTTGAGGAAGGCGGCGAGATCGGCCTGGCTGTCACTCTTCGGGGCGAGGCCGGGCTTGGCGGCGAAATAGACATTGCCGCGATTGACCACGTTGCAGATGGCGCGCAGCTCCGCGCCCTTGGCCTTGGCGAAGGCGCAATGTTCCGGGCCGCCGATGAAGGCGAAGGCCTGGCCGGAGAGCACCGCGTTGGTGTGGGCGGAGCCGTTGGAATCGAGCGTGAGGATCTTGGCGGTGAGACCCTCCTTTTCGAAAAAGCCCATATGGGCGGCCACATACATCGGCAGATAGCCGTTATTGTGCTGCGGCTCGGCGATGATGATCTCGGTGCGCGACTGGGCGCGGGCGAGCGGCCATTTCAGGATGGAAGGGGCGGCGAGGGCGGCGGTGAGGGCGGAGCGGCGGGAGATCTTCATGGACGGACCTTTCGAAGAACCAAAATATCAGAGACGCTAGCGAACGATTTCGCGGCGCAGCCATTTCTCCAGATAGGCGACGCCGACATACATCACGATGGACAGGGTGCTCAGCACGAGCACGGCCACCCAGACCATGGCGATGTCGTAGGTGCTGCCGGCGTAGAAGATCTCGCGGCCGAGCCCGTGCTCGCTGGCGATGAACTCGCCGACCACCGCGCCGGTGAGCGCGAGACCGATATTCACCCGCAGGGTGGAGATGATCCAGGGGATGCAGCTGGGCACGACAAGTTTGGTGAAGACCTGCAGCCGAGTGGCGCCGAGCGAGTAGAACAGCCGTTCGCTGTCGCGATCGACGGATTTCACGCCCGCGCTGGCGGTGAGGATGGAGACGATGAGGGTGAGCGCGGTGGCGATGGCGACCTTCGAGGCGAGGCCGAGGCCGAAGACCAGGATCACCAGAGGCGCGAGGGCGAGTTTGGGAATGCTCTCGAAGCAGATGACGAAGGGCTGCACGATGGCGGCGTAGTTGCGCGACCACCAGAAGGACATGCCGATGAAGGAGCCCACCGAGGTGCCGATGATGAAGCCGAGGATGGTTTCCTGGAAGGTGGCGGAGATGTCGATCGCGGCGTTGCCCTCGGTGAAGAAGAGCTTGAGGGAGTGCGCGATCGCGCTGGGCTGCGACCAGAAGAAGGCGCTGATCAGCCCGGTGCTGGCGGCGACCTCCCACGCGAGGAGCATGCCGATCAGCAGGCCGATCTGCACGGTGACGATCAGCCAGGTGGGCCAGATGCGCTGGCTGGGCAGGCGGCGGAGTTTGCGCGGCCGGGCGGGCGCCCGCGGCGGTTCGGCGATGGCGGTGCCTGACAATGCCTGTTCCATCACGCGGCCTCTGCCGGGGTTTCGGGGGTTTCGCGCGAGGCCAGCAGCGACAGGCAATATTGCTTGATGATGACGAAGGCGGGGTCGGTGACGATTTCGCGCGGGCGGGGGCGGGCGAGGGTGATGTCCAGGCTGTCGATGATGCGGCCGGGGCGGGAGGCCATCACATGCACCTCGTCGGAGAGATAGATCGCTTCTTCCACGTCGTGGGTGACGAAGACGACGGTCTTGCCGAAATCGCTCCAGAGCTGGAGCAGCCATTCCTGCATCTGGTGTTTGGTCTGGGCATCGAGCGCGCCGAAGGGTTCGTCGAGCAGGATGACATCGGTGTCGGTCAGCAGGGTGCGCAGCAGGGCGGCGCGCTGGCGCATGCCGCCGGAGAGCGCGTTGGGATAATGGTTCTCAAAGCCGCCGAGGCCGTAGCGGCGGAGATAGGGCAGGGCGCGCTCGCGGGCCTTGCGCAGGGGAGTGCCCTGGATCTCCATGCCGAGGGCGACATTATCGACAAGCGTGCGCCAGGGCAGCAGCAGGTCTTTTTGCAGCATGTAACCGACACGGCCGATGAGGCCGGAGACATCCTCGCCATCGATATAGACGCGGCCGGAGGTGGGCGGCAGCAGGCCGGCGATGACGTTGAACAGGGTGCTTTTGCCGCAGCCGGAGGGGCCGATCAGCGTGGTGAAGCTGCCGGCCTTGATGGTGAGGTCAACCGGCGCCAGCGCGACGAAGCTGCTGGCTTTCGAGACGAACTCGACGGCGACCTGCTCGACACTCAGCTTGGATGTTATGGGCAGCTTGGATGTCATGGGCAGCTTGGATGTCATGGGGCCTCTGACGACGTGGCCACAGTTGACACGCAACTGGTATGCCAAGGGAAGGCGTAAGTTCCTTTATGAAAAACTTTTTCGTGGTTTGGTGCGGCTTGGTGGTGGCTGGGGTGCTATGGGTGCGGGGGGGCCGCATCGTTGACGCGGGCGACGAGGGTGGGGCGAGCGGGTATTGCGCGGGATACCAGAGGTATCCCACGTGGGGCATCGTTGCGATTAAATTATAAAAGTTTTTTGCTTCTTTTTTTCAAAAAAGAAGCGCTTGCCTTGGCTTTTTCCCGTTGCCCGCTCAAAGCCGCAGAGGAAACGGTGGCGGATGCGGCAGCGATCCGGTGATCGCCATCATGGCCTGGTGGGCGGCGTCGCGGTCGTGGATAACTGCTCCCCATGATGCCGGGCGGTGGCTCGTGGGAAAAACGTCTTTTTTTACCGCGTTCGCTTGAGACTCCGGAAAAATCCAAGGCAAGCGCTTCTTTTTTGAAAAAAAGAAGCAAAAAACTTTTGTCCGAAAGGGCTTTGCCGACAGCAAGCGGGCCCTCTCCAGCGTTGTCGCGGCCCAAATGGGTAAAAGTTTATTGGTTCTTTTTTTCAAAAAAG
>CAIVDX010000198.1 GCA_903904805.1 uncultured Rhodospirillales bacterium | reverse complement strand
TGGAGAGGCAAAAGAGCAGCGTAGTGGTTCCGCAAGTTTTCATCATGAAATGAGTGTCATGGATGAATAAAGAAGACTCAGATAGTACATAAGCGTCCATAAAATCGTTTGACATGCTGCTTAGCACCGAACATTTGGCCAGCGTGTGCCAGCGCATCGCCTCGGCGGTGGGGCGGCGCATCGACGAATCATCGCCGATGGCCGATGCGCGGCTGAAGGACGGCTCGCGCGTCAACATCGTGTTTCCACCGCTGGCGCTCGATGGGCCGTATCTCTCGATCCGGAAATTCTCCAAGAAGAGCATCGATTTTCAGCGGCTGATCGAGTTCGGCGCGCTGACGCCGCCGGTGGCCAAGCTGCTGCAGATCGCTGCGCGGGCGCGGCTGAACATCCTGATCTCGGGCGGCACGGGGTCGGGCAAGACCACGCTGCTGAACGCGCTGTCGCGCATGATCGAGCCCTCGGAGCGGGTACTGACCGTTGAGGACGCTGCCGAGCTGCAGCTGCAGCAGCCGCATGTGGTGCGGCTGGAGACGCGGCCGGCCAATCTGGAGGGGCGCGGCGAGATCAACCAGCGCGATCTGATGAAGAACGCCCTGCGTATGCGCCCTGATCGCATCATCATCGGCGAGTGCCGCGGTGCCGAGGCGTTCGACATGCTGCAGGCCATGAACACCGGCCATGATGGCTCGATGTCCACCGTGCACGCCAACACCACGCGCGATGCGCTCACCCGCATCGAGAACATGGTGCAGATGGGCAATATGGGCCTGCCGTCGAGCGCGATCAGAACTCAGATCGTCGGCGCGATCGATCTGATCATTCAGGTGGAACGCATGCGCGATGGCGGCCGTCGCGTCACCCAGGTCACCGAGGTGTGCGGCATGGAGGGTGACATGGTCACGATGAACAACATCTTTCAGTTCGAGGTGCATTCCGAAGGCAAGGACGGCCGGCTCTATGGCACCTACAAGGTCAGCCGGGTGCCGCCGAGCTGTCAGCGCCAGCTGGCGAATTTCGGCTTGGAGGCCGACTGGTACAACGCCCTCGACCAGGCCCTGTTGCCAGCATGAGCCACTCCACCATCCTGCTGCTGCTTTTCCTCTCCACCCTGTCGCTCGGTGGGCTGGCATTGAGCGGCGTGCTTGTTTCGCGGCTGCAGGCGCATCAGCAGAAGATCGCCAAGCGGATGGACTCGATCGCGATCAAGGTGGAGGAGGGGCGCATCCAGCTGTCCGCCTTCACGCCGCCGAAGCCGAAGAAGCAGCCTTTCTACAATACGCTGGCGCGTCAGTTCGGCATCGACATGTTGCGCACCGATCTCTACCCGGTGAAATGGTGGGTGGTGCTGTTGATCGCCCTCGGCGTGGCCTGCGTGGTGTTCACCATCGCGCAGCGGCTGGTGGGGCCTTATGCGATCATCGCGTTGCCGGCGGCGTGGGTGTTCTTCAGCCGGGCCGCATTCAACTGGATGATCGGGCGGCGCAAGGGCAAGCTGCTGGCGCAGGTCCCTGAAGCGATGGCGATCATTGTGCGCGCAGTGGGGGTGGGCATTCCGGTGGCGGTGGCGATGCGGTCGGTGGCGACCGAGGCGCCGGAGCCGACGCGGCACGAATTCGCCCAGCTGATCGAGCAGCTGACCATCGGCGTGACGCTAGAGGATGCGCTGTTTGCGATGGCGCACCGCGCCAACCTGCCGGAATACCGCTTCTTCGCCACAGCGCTGGCGCTGCAGGCGCAGACCGGCGGGTCGCTGAGCGCCACTCTGGAGGGGCTGGCCGATGTGATCCGCAAGCGGCTGGCGCTGAAGGCGCGCGGCCATGCGCTGTCGTCGGAGGCGCGGGCTTCGGGGATGGTGCTTGCCATCCTGCCGGTTGCCACGGGCTTCATGATGTGGGTGATGAACCCCGACTATATCAACGTGCTGTTCGTCACCTCGGCGGGCAACACGATCCTGGGGGTGGCGATCCTGTCGCTGTCCGTCGGCATCCTGGTGATGCGCATGATCATCAACAAGAGTTTGTCATGAACCCTATGATCCTTCTTGGCCTTGGTCTGCTGGCCATCGTGATGGTGTCGGGCTCGATGGTGCTGATGATGCAGCTGCGCCAACACGAGCGTTTCGTCGCGCGGGTGCGGGTGATCCATGGCCACAAGATCGTGCGGGCGCCGGCCGGCAAGCAGCAGCTGCGCACCGCGGCACTGGCCGCGATCGCCACGATCGGCCAGACCATCGTGCAGCGCGGTCTGCTTCCCTCAAAGACGGTGAACGAGCTGCAGGCGCTGCTGCGGTCGGCGGGACTGTCGGGCACCAATGGGCTGGGCCTGTTCGTTGGCGCCAAGATTATGCTCGCCGCGGGCCTGCCGCTGGCGGTGTTTCTGCTGGTGCCGACGACTCATCTGCCGCCGCTGATGGCGCATGTGCTCCCCGCGGGGGCGGCGATGCTGGGGCTGGTGGCGCCTGACTATGTGATCGGCTCGCAGCGCAAATCCTATCTGAAGAAGCTGGAGGACGGCCTGCCCGACGCGCTGGACGTGATGGTGATCTGCACCCAGGCGGGGATCGGGCTGGCGCCGGCGATCGTCGAGGTGAGCACCGAGCTGGTCTATTCGCACCCTGCCGTCGCCAAGGAATTCGCCGTCACCGCCAGCGAGTTGGGCATGATCGCCGACAGCCGGGTGGCGTTGACCAATCTGGGCGCGCGCACCGGGCTGGACAGCTACAAGCGGCTGGCCACCGCGCTGAACCAAAGCCAGGTGTTCGGCACGCCGGTGACGGCGGCGCTGCGGCTGCTGTCGCAGGAGATGCGCCAGGAGATGCTGACCCGCTTCGAGGCGCGCGCGGCGCGGCTGGGGGTGATCCTGACACTGCCGACGATGTTCTTCATCATGCCATGCGTTTTCATGATCGCTGGCGGACCTGCCGTGCTGCAGGTTATGCACAGCATGGGAAGCATGTAGCATTGGCCCTGGCGGCATTGCCGGAACAGTTGTGGGAGCGGCGTTCATCGTGATTCGACCTGTGGTTCTGCTGGCGCTGGCCGCCCTGGCCGGCTGTGCGAGCCGCGCGCCCAGCCCGTCGGAGACCTCGGCGACTGTCGCCGATGCGGCGCTGCGCGGCGGCTCGCCGCAGATCGCCCTGCGCCTGTCGACCGAAATGCTGGAGAGCGAGCCCGGCAACATCCGCGCGCTGATGGTGCAGGGCGATGCGCTGACCGCGATGGGCGATCTTGGCGAGGCTGCCGGCAGCTATCGCGCGGTGCTGAGCCGCGATCCTGCCAATGTCCGCGCCGAGATCGGGCTGGGCCGCGCGCTGCTGACCTCCGATCCGGCCGCTGCCGAGGCTTTGTTCGCCCAGGCGGTGCATTACCAGCCGCGCAACGCCATCGCGTTGGTCAATCTGGGGGTGGCGCGCGATCTGCAGAAGCGGCATTCGGATGCGCAAATCGCCTATCGCGACGCGTTGGGGGTGGACCCGGCCTCGGTCCCCGCGCAGGTCAATCTGGCGCTGTCGCTGGCGATGAGCGGGCGGGGCGGCGAGGCGGTGGCGATGATCCGTCCGCTGGCCGGCGCCGATGCGTCGGCGAAGCTGCATCATGACTATGCCGCGGTGCTGGTGATGGCGGGCCAGCGCGACGAGGCGGCGCGGATCCTGTCGGCTGACATGCCGCCGGACCAGGTGAACCAGGCGATCGCCGCTTATCGGCAGGCGATGGACAACCCGGCTGCACTCTCCGCTGTGCCCTGAGACCACGAGAGCCGTGTCTGCTAACCTCCAGGCCTGCTCAGCTGGGGAAACAGGCTTTGACGTTCAGGGTGTTCGAGGTGAAGGGCGGCGGCAGCACGTGGTTCCACGCGGTTGACGTGATCGCCACCGTGGTGAAGCTGCCGGCCTGACCGTTGCAGCTGGCGGCGGACTTCACCACGGTGACGTTGCTGGTGGTGATAACGGCCGCACCGATCCAGTTGGTCGCCAGGCTCACCGCGTAGGCCGGCCCGCTGCTGCATTGTGATGAGCCCAGTGCCACACAGCGCGCGGTCTGCTCCGCGGCGGCCTGCAGCGTGTTGCGGGTCCACATCAGCAGACCGACCTCGATGGCGCCAAACAGCATGGGGAAGAAAAACAGCCCGATGATCGCGAACTCGATCCCGGTGGTGCCCCGCCGGTCACGACGGAACATCGTCGTTGTCGAGCGGTTGGGCCGCGAAGGGCGCTCTCTGATCATCAGGACAGGGCCATCATCAGGAGAGCCGGGTGGTGATGGTCTGCGTAAAGGTGGTGGTGGCCAGCAGGCTGTAGAACGGCATGATCGGGGTGTAGGTGTAGTTGGCCTGGATCTGCGCGAAATAGCCCGCGGTCGTGCTGTCGCCCGCGCAGGTGGCACCGGAGCTGGAGGCGACCAGGGTGGGGGCGGCTGTGGTGCCGCCGATGCAGTAATAGCCCAGCTTTGGCACGGTGGCGGTGACCCCGGTGAGGTAGCTGGCGTTTTTCACCACGGCGATGATGTTGGTCGATGTGGTCGCCGGGTTGAGATAGGCATATTGGGCGCCCTGGGCGACCGCGTGGATCAGCTTGCCCTTCGCGGCAAGTGCGAGGCCGAAATCCGCCATGCCGCCGATGAAGCTGAGCAGCACCGGGGCGACCAAGGTGAATTCCACCGCCGCAACGGCGCGGCGGTCGTGGCGCAG
>CAIVDX010000197.1 GCA_903904805.1 uncultured Rhodospirillales bacterium | reverse complement strand
CGATTTTCGAGGACCTCCAGGATGAACTCGGCCTGGACGTTCTGCCCGACAGCGTCCGCCGCACGCTTGAGCGACTGCAACGACAGGTAGAAGCGATTGCCGCCGCGATAGGCCGCGCCGGTCAGGGCGTTGACCGGGAGGTCGGCACGATCCCTGCCGGGCTCCCAGGGTTTGATCCAGGGCGCGTAGCCTTTCTGCAGCCCGTCAATGACGAGTTGGGCGAATTCCTTGCCATGGTCATCGAGCATCGGCCGGCCTCACTTGCTCGGGTCGGCGTCGAGACAGGATTCCAGCGCATCCTCAAAAGACAGCGCGGTTTCCTCGAACGGCCCGAACGATTCGGCGGCGTCGGGCGAGAGGTTGGCGATCACGCCAGGAACCAGGCTCGGCGCATCCAGCGTCGCGATGGTGGGAGAAAACGTACGCAACCGAGGGGTCAGCGGGCCATGATCGGGCATAAAGAACTCCATAGGAAAGCTGGTTGTCATTGGCGTTCGCGACGGAAAACCGACGTGTCGGCGCGCTTGGGGTCAGGTCCGCTTGCCGCAGCCCCGGTCACCCGTTGGACGTAGCCATTGGCCACGCCGGCAGTTTCGGAGCCGGTGTTGTAGGCGGACAACGCCGCCCGCAAAGCGGGCGCCCCGGCCGAGAGCCGAACCCGGGCGCTCAGGTAATTGGCGGTCAGGATGCGCGCGCCGGCGGCCAGATTGGTGCAAGGGTCGAGGACCTCAAGAATGGAATAGCCAAGCCAGCCGAGGTTGCGGCTGTTGATTTGGGTGAGGCCGATATCGACCGACGCCCCCTGGCGGATCGCCTCTTCGGCAAGCCTTGCGGCTTCATCGGCGGAAGCCGGGTGCAACTCCTGCGCGGGTTTGCCGCTGCGGTTGATATTGAGCGATAGCGGATCGCCGGCGCTTTCGACGCGCACAATGGCAGCCATCACATCGGCTGCGACGGTCGGCGCGCATGCCGCCAGCAGTTCCGGGGGGAGAGCGATCATTCGGTCAGCACCGGAAACGCCCGCCCGACAATCGCCGAGATCGGCAGCGGGCCGGCGTAGCGACTGTCGAAACCATTCTTCTTGTCGGAGACAACCATGACGGCATTGGCCGGCACAACGCCTGGGCCAAGCGGCAAATGCGGCAACGAACGACCGGCAGAGTCGACGGACGCCAAAGGAAGGTTCTGGCCGAGGATGGCGACCGAGGCGGTCGCCACCGAATAGGGGTCGCCACTCAGCGCCACGATCGGTTTGAGAAATGGCGCGGAGCCGTCGCTGCAAAGACCGGGCGGGGTGTAGTGGCGCGTCGCGGCCAGTTCCCAAGCCGACCCGTGCGGGGCGCAGAAATAGACCAGGTCGCCAATCGCGAGCGGGCCGTCGACCGCTGCCGTGCGATAGACCCCACGCGGCAACGACGCGGTGAGATTGATCCGCAGCGCACCGCCAGCCAGCGCTGAATAGAAGCCGATCATCATGGACATCGCCACGAGAACGCCCAGGCGTCGAGCCGACGTCATGCGGGTTCCCCCTCGGGTTGGAGGGCGGCCATTTCGGCAAGCGACGAGGTCGTTGCTGCGATTGCGTCATCGCCCCCCTCGCCTTCCTGTGCCGGCATGTCAGCAACCGCCGGGCCGGCAGCCAGCAATGCCTGCGGCGCCAGGCGTTGCACTGCGACGGGGCGGCTGAACACCGCACGCAGTCGTGCGCCGCGCGCCGCCATCAGCGCATCG
>CAIVDX010000196.1 GCA_903904805.1 uncultured Rhodospirillales bacterium | reverse complement strand
CGACCAGCCTCTCCTGGCAGGTGACGATGTCAAACTCGTCGGCGACGAGGCCTTCGGCGAGATGCCAGGACAAGGCAGGATCTCCGGTGAAGCTGCGCACCACCGGCAGGCCCCAGCCCTCGTCGGCGTTGTGATAGGTCGCAGCGGCACCAATGGCGAAGGTGGGCATCTTGTCGAGGAAGAAGTTCAGCCCGTGATCATTGTAGATCACCACAACGACACCCGGCCTCTCGCTCTTCAGCCAGCCACGCACGGGGGGGAACATGTCGAAGAAGGGCTTCCAATAGGGGTCGGTCTGCTTGCCCTTGGCGATCGCCCCGCCGATCGAGGGGACATGGGTGGTGCCGATGCCGCCGATGATGTGGGCCATGGCAGGTCCTCTGGTCCATCAGCTTGGCACTGAAAGCTTCCTTGGTGACGCCGAGCTGCTGCGCGCCAATATCCTGCACATCCAGCCCGAATATCCCGGCGAATTTGGCGAGGTAATAGACATTGCCGCCGACGTCGAGAAGTTCGGTGACGTTGCGGTGGGCGATGGCGGCGCGCTGGGCGGCATCGAGGCCGAATTTCTCACAATAGGCATCTTCATCGGCGAGGAAGGCGTCACGATTGGCGCGGTCGTTGAAGGAGAAGCAGAGCTTGTTCAGCGCGTAACCGCGTTGCGCGACGGCGCCATCAAAGATGATGGTGCCCTCGATCGGATGTGTGTGCGCCATTGTCGGCTCCCTCTGCCACGCTTTTCGGCCGCGCACGGGGCGCGACGGGAGGATGCTGCGACGGCGCGCGGGCGGGCGCGTTGAGATGGATCAAGCGCGGAAAAGCAGCCCTACGGATTCGCGGCCGACCACAGGGCGGCGCGCGCGAAACCTTGCTGGATGCGGGCGTGGCGCTGCTCGACGGGGATCTGCATGGCGACGTGGGTGAAGACGTAGAACTCGCCGGTGCGGATGGCGTGCGCCACCCGGCGACCGACGCGCTCGGGCGCCCAGCCATCGGTGATCAACTCCTCGAGCGCGAGTTGGGTCGGGTTGTCCTGGCCCGGGCCGAGGCGCTCGGGTCGCGCGCGGGCGGAGCGGAAGATGCCGGTGGCGACAGCGGCGGGGGCCAGCACGGAGACGCCGACGGAGGTGCCGGCCAGCTCCTGTTCGAGCGCCTCGGACAGTGCAACGACGGCGTATTTGGTCATGGAATAGGGGCCGGTGCGGAAGCCGGCATTCACCTGGAAGCCACCGATCGAGGCAGTGTTGACGATATGCGCCGGGCCGCCATGCAGCTGCAGCAGCGGCAGGAAGGCGTGCACGCCGTTGATCACGCCGCGCACATTCACGCCGATCACCCAGTCCCAGTTTTCCTCGGTGACCTCGGCAACGGGCACACCATGCATGGCGATGCCGGCATTGTTGCAGAGCACATGGATGTCGCCGAGTTCGGCTGAAATGCGCGCAGCCGCCTGTGCCACCGATGCGGGGTCTGACACATCCATCGGCACCGCGATCGCCTGCGCGCCGCGGGCGGTGACGAGCGCGAGCGTCTCCTCCAGAGCCTCGGCGCGGATGTCGCACAAAGCAAGCGTCATGCCCTCGGCGGCGAAGGCCAGTGCCACGCCCTGGCCAATGCCCGAGCCAGCGCCGGTGATGACGGCGGTGTGGCCGCGCAGATTTGGGATCATCGGGTCAGCATCCTCCGCGTCCAGCGTTGCATTGGTTTTTCGAAATAATAATAGGACGCGCTGGATAGAAGCAGAACCACGGCGATGCACACAACACCCTGGCCGATGTTCTCCAGCTCGTAGCTGTCCCCGATCGGAGCCCCACGCGCCCAAGCAAACAGGGCGGCGCGCGGCGGCAGGATCGCCAAATGCAGGAGGTAGATCGAGAAGGAGATCGCGCCCAACCAGACCGGCACGGCGGTGGCAAAGATCGCGCTCACCGGCGAGGCCTCGAACGAAAAGCCCAGGATCAGCAGACAGGCGAGCAGCACGAACACCACGTCCAGCCGCGCGTCCGCGACGCACACCCCCATCGACCCCAGCATCGCGATCAGCGCGAGGCTGCCGCCCGCCCACGCGCACAGGCCGCGCCGGCGCAGGCGCCAGCACAGCAGGCCGAGGATGAACTCGCTGCCGCAGCGCGCCCAGGACAGCGGCACATAGTACCAGTTGATCGCGCCGTTCAGCGGTTCGGCGCTGGCCCCCTGCCCCAGTGTGAGCGCCGCCCAGGCAAGGCCAGCCAACGCGATTGCGGCGACAAGTCCGGCGCGCCAGGCTGAGGGGCGCAGCAGCAGGATCACCAGCAGCGGGAAGACCAGATTCACCCCCCACTCGATGCTCAGCGACCAGCCGGTGCCGCTGATGCTGTCATCGGGCCACCACCAGCTTTGCACCATCGCCAGATTGGCGGCGATGGCGAGCGGGGTGCGGGTGGAGCTGTTGTCGCCGAGGCCCAGGCGCATCATCACAAGGCAGGCGAGCGTGACCAGGATGTAGAGCGGGAAGAGGCGCGCGATACGATTGCGCAGAAAGCCGAGGCTGTTGGCGAGGTTCACCGGGGTGAAGCGCGCCTCATAGGTGAGCCCGAGCACGAAGCCGCTCAGGATCATGAACAGATCCACCGCCAGATACATGTGCGAAATCAGCGTGTGCGGCAGGCCTGCGGCGGCGAAGCGGGAGAAATAATGGCCCAGCATCACCCAGCAGGCGGCAAGGCCGCGCAGGCCGGTAAGCGATCTGATCTCGGCATGCATGGGCGGGGTTCCGGCGGGTTGGACAGGCCGCACCGGCGAAGGGAGGCATGAGGACCCGCATCATGGCCCAGGATGGCCGCCGGCGGCAGGGGGCGCATGGATCAGGCCGCGGTCAGGCCCCTCAGGGAATGGTCGCAGCCTGGCGAACCGATGAAAAGCGCAGCCCCACCAGCGCGGCGTCGCGGATGGCGGCGCGGTACGATTCGATCGTGCCTGGCCAGTGGGTGAAGACCCGGCCTGAATGGCCGACGCGGTAATAGGAATGGCAATTGCCCAGCACCATCACGCTGCTTTCGGTGCGCTGCAGGATATCCGCATTGAAGGCGTCGCTTACCTCGGCCGGCACGTCGATGATCGCACCGCCCTGGGCTGCGCTGATCGCCAGAGCCTGGATGATCAGCCGGCATTGGCCCTCGATGAACTCGGTGGCCGAGGCGCCGGAGATGTTCGGGCCGTTCATCACGAACAGGTTTGGGAAGCCCTTCACCATGGTGCCGTAATAGGCCTCCGGCGCCTCGGCCCAGGCCTCGGCCAGACCCAGCCCGCCGCGCCCGACCAGACGAAGCGGCCCGAGCATGTTCTGCGTGTCATAGCCGGTGGCCCAGATGATGACATCGACCTTGTGGAGCACGCCGTCGCTGTCGATCACGCCCTCGGGCGCGGCGGAGACCACCGCACGGGGGATGGCCGTGACATTCGGGCGGATCATCGCTGGGTAATAGTCGGAGCTGTAGAGCGGGCGCTTGCAGCCGAAGCGGTAATTGGGGGTGAGGGTTTCGCGCAGAGTCGGGTCTTGCACCTGGCTGTGCATATAGTCGCGCCAGACGGCCTCGGTTTCGGCGATCAGCGCGCTGTTCATCGGGAAGCGGGCGCGGGCGATTTTTTCGAACTGCTCGAACCATTGCGCGCGGCGCTCGCGCAGCCCCTCGCTGAAGGCGGGAGTGTCGCGCTGGGAGACGTCGAAGACGATGTCCGGACGCGGCGTGACATAGGAGGGGGTGCGCACGAAGGCGATGAGCTGGCGCGCGTGCTCGGCGGCGTAGGGGATGATCTGGATGGCCGAGGCGCCACTGCCGACGATGGCGACGGTCTTGCCGTCGAGATCAACGGCGTCGTTCCAGGCCGAGGAATGCAGTTGTTCGCCGCGGAAGGCCGCCATACCCGGCAGGGCGGGCAAGCTGGGTCGTGAGAACAGGCCGCCGGCCCAGATCAGGATCCGGCTGCTCCAGCGCCGTCCGTCGGTGGCGGTGATGCGCCAGCACGCGGCGGGCTCGTCCCATACCGCTTCGGCAATCTCGGTGTGGGTTTCGATCAGCGGAAGGATGCCGTGGCGGTCGGCGAAGTCGCGCAGATAGGCCTGGATTTCGCGACCCGGGGCGAAATTGCGCGACCATGTGCTGCCGGGGTCGTAGCTGATGGCGTAGATGTCGATCGGAGTGTCGCAGGCGACGTTGGGGTAGCGGTTATGCTGCCAGACTCCGCCGACATCGTCGGCCTGCTCGAACAGGATGATGCTGCGTGTGCCGGCATCAAGGAGGGCGGCGGCGGCGCACAGGCCGCCGAGGCCGGCGCCGATCACCGCGATTTCGGTCTCGACAGGTGCTGCGGCGCCACCTTGGTTTGGCTGGCTCATTGTTTCCTCCCGGCCCGCACGCCGTGGACACGGCACAGGATCAGACCCGTGGAGGCTAATCAGCTTTCGCGTCGACCGCAATTTGCGCGTGGGAGCGGCGGCGGACCGGGGAGCGACTGTCTCGAGGATCACGGAGGGATGGTAGCGGCGGACGGATTTGAACCGCCGACCAAGGGATTATGATTCCCCTGCTCTACCGCTGAGCTACGCCGCCATCCCAACCGAGGCGCGGGGAATAGACGGGGTGGCGGGTGGCGTCAATTGGTGGTGGGGGCCGGCAGGCGCGCGGCAGATCGGATGAAACCGCCACCCAGCACGCGGGTACCGTCATAGGCGACGCAGGCCTGGCCCGGGGCGGCCAAAGCGGGCGTGTCGAGCAGGATTTCGGCGCCATCGTCGCTCGCGCGGATGGTGGCGGGGCGAAGTTCGTCGCGGGCGCGCAGCTTGACCGTGCAGCGGACCGGACTGGTGGGCGCGGGGATCAGCCAGTTGGGTTCGGCGAGATGAACCTCGCATGTGCCGGTGGCGCGCGGGCCGACGACGATGCGGCGGGTCGAGGCGTCGATGGCGATCACCGCCTGCTGGGTGCCATCGATGAGGGACGCGGTGCCGAGGCGCTTGCCCTGGCCGACGGTGTAGCGCGCCACGCCATCATGCTGGCCGACGACCGCGCCGTCTGCGGTGACGATCGCACCTGGCTCAGCGGCCTCAGGGCGGAGTTTGGCGACGATGTCAGCATAGGAGCCGTTCGGAACGAAGCAGATGTCCTGGCTGTCCGGCTTGGCGGCGACGCGCAGGCCGAGGCGCTCTGCGTGGGCGCGCACGCTGGCCTTGTCGGGCATGTCGCCGAGGGGGAAGCGGGCGAATTCCAGTTGGGCTGACGTTGTGGCGAAGAGAAACCAGCTCTGGTCCCGCGCGGGGTCGGCGGCGCGGTGGAGTTCGGCACCATCAGGGCCTTCGACGCGGCGGACATAGTGGCCGGTGGCCAAAGCTTCAGCGCCGAGGTCGCGGGCCAGCGCGGTGAGGTCGGTGAACTTCACTGTCTGATTACAGCGGACGCAGGGCACCGGGGTGATGCCGGCGGCGTAGGAGGCGGCGAAATCCTCGATGACCGCGGCGGCGAAGCGGGCTTCGGCGTCGATCACGTAGTGGGGGATACCAAGGTGGTCGCAGACGCGGCGGGCGTCCTGGATGTCCTGCCCCGCGCAGCAGGCGCCCTTGCGGGTGCTGCTGGCGCCCTGGTTATAGAGCTGGAGCGTGACGCCGATCGCCTCGTGCCCGGCCTCCTTCAGGAGGCCAGCCACCACAGAGCTATCGACCCCACCAGACATCGCCACAACGATTTTCATAGGCACTGAGGTGCCGCGCGTGCGGTGCAAAAGTCCAAAAGTTTTTTGGTTCTTTTTTTCAAAAAAGAGCGCGCTTAACCCAACGCATTTCGCGTGGCTGCAGGCAGCTTCACGGTGAGCCCGTCCAGCGCCTCGGTCATTACGATCTGGCACCCCAAACGGGAGGTCGCTTCCAGCCCGAAGGCGAGGTCGAGCATGTCTTCCTCGTCCTCGGTGGGAGTGGCGAGTTTGGCGAACCAGGTGGGGTCGATGATCACGTGGCAGGTCGAGCAGGCGAGCGAGCCTTCGCAGGCACCTTCGATGTCGATGCCGTGCTTGTGGGCGATTTCCAGCACTGAGAGGCCGAGGGGGGCGTCAACGGAGCGGGTCGAGCCGTCGCGCTCGATAAAGTTCATGGTCGGCATGGGTGGGTCAGGCCTTGTTGATGGTGGCGGCCGAGATGAGGGCCTCGGCGGCGAAATCCAGGTCGGCGGCGGAGGTAGTCCGCCCGATGCAGATGCGCAAGGTGCGGGCGGCCTGTTCGTCGGTCAGGCCGATGGCGCGCAGCACATAGCTGGGTTCGATCGAAGCGGTCGAGCAGGCCGAGCCGGTGGAGACGCAGAGGTCGGGGCTGGCCTGCATGATGTTGAGGGCCGAAGTGGGGAAGGTGAGGTTGAGGTTGCCGCCGATGCGCGCGCTGCGATGGCCGTTCAGCGTAAGGCCGGGGATGGCGGATTGCAGGCGGGCCAGGAAGGCGTCGCGCTGGGTGGCGATGCGGGGGGCGTCGTCGGTGAGGTCGGATTGAGCGATGCGGGCGGCCTCGCCGAAGCCGACGATCAGCGGGGTTGGCAGGGTGCCGGACCGCAGCGTGCGTTCCTGGCCGCCGCCGGAGAAGAGCGGGGTGAGGCGGATGCGCGGGCGGCGGCGGACATACAGCGCGCCGATGCCTTTCGGGCCGTACATCTTGTGGGCCGAGAGGGAGAGCAGGTCGATGCGGGGAT
>CAIVDX010000195.1 GCA_903904805.1 uncultured Rhodospirillales bacterium | reverse complement strand
TCAGCGGTTCCAGCCGCAGCAATGCCTGGGTGTCGTCGGAGAGGCTGCGCGCACTGACCGCTTCGAGCAGCCGATCGGCCATCCGCTCGGCGATGGCGTGCTGGCTATCAGGGGGAAGCTCGACACCCACCGCAAGTTCCAGCCCCAGTTCGGCGCCAAATCGAACGCCCGAGGGTTCGATGCGGGTGATGATGTTGGCCTTGTCGACACAGATCAAGCGCGCGCCGATATCGATGGCGGTCTGATCCACCACAGCGCCCTGACGGCAGATCGCGATTTTGCTGGTGCCACCACCAATGTCGATGTTCATGATCGCCGCCGGGCTGCGGATCGAGCGCGCAACGGCACCCGAGCCGAAGGCGGCCAGGGTGGTTTCCAGCGCGTCCCCCGCGCTCAGCGAGACGAACTTGCCCGCCTGGGCGGCGAACAATTCACCGATCGCGCGCGCATTGCGCCGGCGCACCGCAACGCCGGTGAGGATCAGCGCACCGGTGTCGATGTCGTCCGGATGGATGTCGGCGAAGGTGTATTGCCGGGTGATGAAGTCACCCAAACGCTCGGTGTTGATCTCGTCGGCGGCGGCATTATAGGGCGTGAGCAGAATATCTGACTCATGCACGATTTCCCGCTCCGAGACGATGTAGCGATTGTCCGTGCGCTCCAGCACCAGGCGCGAGATCACCAGATGCGAGGTGGAGGACCCGATATCGACCCCCACCGACACCAGAATGATCTCGTCCTCGCCCTCGAGCGAGCGGCCGGAACTTGAGAAGAAAACCCGGCCTTCACCTGCGTCCGACATCTGGATCAGGGTGTCGTGCGATATTGCTCGGGCACCTCGAACCAGGCCGGATCCATCCGGCTGGGCACGCCATTCTTCTCGATCGTGGCGAGATATTCCTGGCGGATATAGGGATCCTCGCCCCAATAGGGAATCGCCGAGCCACCTTCCTGCAGTTCCATCGCGGTGTAGTCGGTGTGCTTCTCGCCGGGCGGGCCGGGTTCGCGGCCGGGGGAGTTCGGGCCGAACCAGGCGGTGAGGCGGAACGGATCCTTGCTGACGGAAAAATGCTGGTGATACCAGCGCGCGCCACCAGGGGCGGCAGTGACCATGCCGAACTGCTGGTAATCGAGGCGGCGCACCTGATCCTGATTACCGTCCTTCCAGGGCGTGGTGCCCAGCCGCTCCGGCCAGGTGTAGGTGTAGCCCGCACCCTTGAGGCAGATCAGCACAGCCGCGGACGTGTGGGCATGCGCCTTGGAGTAGCGGCCATTCTCATGCTGGCCGATCCAGTAATAGAAGCTGTTGCCGGTCATGAACGGCTCGACGCGGCGATAGCCGGGGGAGCGGCGGTTATCGAGCGGCAGGTCGCAATTCACCACATCCGGAATGAAATTGGTGCGTCGCATGGCAAGACCGCGGACCGGATCAGGCTCGATGTCGTCATTGGGCTTGTAGAAATCGGCGGCACCCGAGAAGCGATCACGGAAGATGAAGGGATTGTCGAAGATCGCGCCGACATTGTTGATCTGGTTCAGCACGTTCGGTGCATTGGTGCCGGCGAGCAGCACCGCCGGTGCGGAAGAGGCGTTGACGATGCGATGCATGGCATTCATCGGGATCGAGAACATTGAGCCCTTCTGCCACTCGAACACGTGGCGGGTCGTTTCGCCCTCAAGCCACACCTCGGTGGAGCCGCGCCCTTCGACGACGAGGAAGATCTCCTCATACATGTGCTTCTCGGTATTCAGCGCGCCAGAGCCGGGAACCTCGACGACGTAGCAGCCCCATTTGCCCTCGGTGCCCCAGAGCTGGATGTAGCTGCCGCGCCCGCCCATCCGCGCCCAGGGTTGCAGTGGCAGGTTGAGCACGCAGTTCACGCCGATATCGCGGAAGATCGGAATGCCTTCGGAATCCATGAAGGTGTCGTAGGGCGTGCTGGGGCGCTTGAAGGTGCCGAAGCCGGCGCGCTTGTTGCCGGCGGGCTCATGCCAGTGGGTCATTCCGGGTGCGTCATGTGGCATCGGGTCGGCTCCTTATGCTGCGTCCAGCTGGATTTTCCAGGTTTCGTAGAACTTTGCCTGGTCTGCAATCAGTTTTGCGGTGTCATCGGGGCTGCGCGCGACCAGCAAGGTGCCGGTCTTGTCCGCCCAGGCTTTCACGGCCGGATCGGCGATCGCCTCGCCCAACGCCCGCGACAGCGTGGCCTGTATCGGCGCGGGCAGTTTCGGCGGGGCGGCAACCACGCGCTCAAGGATGATCTCGGACAGGCCAGGCTGGCCCAAAGATGTCGAATCTTCTGCACCAGGAACCGAACTTTTGTCTTCGAAAGTGGCGAGAATGCGCATCAGCCCGCCATCGCGCATCTGCCGCATCAACGGCAGCGTGGTGATGACCGCATCGCCGTCGCCGCGGATGGCCGCCACGATATAGTCGTTGGAACCTTTGTAGCCGGTGATGAAGCTGCCACGCAGTCCCAGCAGCTTCATCGCGATCACGGTGGCCGAGAAGGCCGTGCCTTCGCGCCCGGTGGTGGGAAACTTGATCGGCCGCTGCTCGGACAGCGTGCGCAGATCCGCCATCGATTTGATTGGTGAATTCTGCGCCACGCCGATGCCGTAATAGTCGCGACCCATGCTGCCGATATAGGAGAATTTCGCCAGATCGAAGAGCGCGCCGCCGCCACGCTGCAGCACGAACATGCCGGGAATATTCAGCACGCCGATGGTCGCGCCATCGGACTTGGATTTGTAGAGCTGGGAGATGCCCTTCACGCCGCCGCCTACGTCGATGTTCTCTGGCAGAATTTGCACCTTGTTTGGCAGAGCGGCCGCCATCGCCGGGGCGATCTGGCGGACATACAGATCGAAGCCACCACCCGCGCCGTAGGGAATGATGAATTTGATGTCCTGACCTGGGAAATCCGCGGCATGGCCACGCAGCGGCGCGAGTGACGCGGCTGCAGCGCCCAGGAGCGAGCGACGTTCGATGCGCATCATGGGTCCGTATCCTCGAACACCATGCCCCAGGGCATCTCGAGCCCCAGAAGGCCGGTGAACATCGCCCATAGGATCAGCGGCACCGCGATCGCCGACAGGATCGCCGCGATCCAGCCGGTACGGGCGCCAAACTTCATCGCCAGGAAAACGAAGATCACGCAGGACGGCAGCACGCCGATGACGAAGAACCCCACCACCAACGCCGCCAGTCCGGCCACCGCGATCGCCTGCCGCGCCCCGCTCACCGGCGGAATGGCATGCACGGCGTCGGAATTGTTGACGAACACGCGATTGATCAAACGGCCAACGGCGCCATCGAACCGCGAGGCCAGGTCAAGGCTCGACAGCACCAGCACACACCAGCCGATCAGCGTGGGCACGATGGCCGACGCAGTCTTGAAGCCGCGCGCTTCGATGATGAAGCCGATCGCGAGCAGCAGCATCACGAAGGGCGGCAGGCGCTTCGCCCACGCCATCATGATGCGGCCACCAGGCGGGCGGCGCGCTTGGAGCGCAGCGCGCGCAGCGGCGACCAGATCAGCGTCAGCAGAATCAGCACGCACAGCGTCAGCGACAGCGGCCGGTTGATAAAGATGCTGGCCGCGCCGTCGGACATTGACAGGCTCTGATGGAAATTCCGCTCGATGCCGCCGCCCAGCACCAGCGCGATCACCATCGGCAGGCGCGGATAATCCAGCCGCAGGAGCAGGTAGCC
>CAIVDX010000194.1 GCA_903904805.1 uncultured Rhodospirillales bacterium | reverse complement strand
CCACCCAGGTGGCCAATGCCGTGCTGCGCAGCTGCGTGCATTGCGGCATGTGCACCGCCACCTGTCCCACCTTCGTTCTGCTGGGTGATGAACTCGACAGCCCGCGTGGCCGCATCTACCTGATGAAGGACATGCTGGAGTCCGGCCGCCCCGCCACCGAGGAGGTGGTGCGCCATGTCGATCGCTGCCTCTCCTGTCTCTCCTGCATGACCACATGCCCCTCGGGCGTGAACTACATGCATCTCGTCGACCACGCCCGCGCCTACATCCAACGCACCTATCGCCGCCCGCCGATGGAGCGGCTGATGCGGGCTGCCCTGGCCGCTTTGCTGCCCTATCCCGAGCGCCTGCGCCCGATGCTCAAGCTCGCGGGCCGCGCGCGCCCGTTGCGGAATCTCGTGCCGGGTTCATCAATGTTGGCGAGCCGTCTGCGCGCGATGCTCGATCTCGCCCCCGCCTCGCTGCCTGCTCCCAGCGCCCTGCAGCGCCCCGGTGTCACCCTGGCCGAGGGCACGCGCAAAGGTCGCGTGGCCCTGCTTGCGGGCTGCGCGCAGCAGGTGCTCTCCCCCTCGATCAACGAGGCGACCATTCGTCTGCTCACCCGGATGGGCATCGAGGTGGTGATCGCGCGCGAGGCCGGCTGCTGCGGCGCTCTGACCCATCATATGGGCAATGAAGACGCCGCCAAAATCTCAGCACGTGCCAACATCGAAGCCTGGCACACAGAAATCGCCAATGGCGGGCTTGATGCGATCATCATCAACACCTCCGGCTGCGGCACGGTGGTGAAGGATTACGGCTTCCTCTTCCGCAACGACTCCGACATCGCGGCCAAGGCCGAGGCCATCGCCTCCCGTGCGCTGGATATCACCGAATATCTCCAGCGCATCGGCTACAGCCCCACGCGCGGCGCGCCGAACCTCACTGTGGCCTATCACGCCGCCTGCAGCCTGCAACACGGACAGCGTGTGCTCGATGCGCCAAAAGCCCTTCTGCGCTCGGCAGGCTTCACGATCGCCGAGCCCCGCGAAAGTCATCTCTGCTGCGGCTCCGCCGGCACCTACAACATCATGCAGCCGAAGATCGCCACCCGCCTGCGCCGTCGCAAGCTCGACCGGCTGAAGGCCACCAGCCCTGACGTGATCGCCGCCGGCAATATCGGCTGTCTCACCCAACTTGCCGGCGACGGCGTGCCCACCATCCACACGGTCGAGCTGCTCGACTGGATGGCCGGCGGTCCCGCCCCCGCCAATCTGCCCAAGGCAGCACCATGAAGCGTGCGCTTCTGTTGCCCCTGCTCCTGCTCTGCGCCCAGACACTGGCGCCGCCCACCTTGGAGCAGCTCTACGACGCGCTGCGCACCGCGCCCGACGAGGACAGTGCAGATCATGTCGAAGAGCGCATTCGCGTGTTCTGGCTCAACCAGGCCAGCCCCGCGACCGCCCTGCTGTTCAGCCGCGGTGAGCGCGAGACGGAGGCCAAATCCCTGCGTGATGCGATCGATGATTTCACCGCCGTGCTCGATCTGCAGCCGGATTTCGCCGAGGCCTATTCGCAACGCGGCCAGGCCCGCTTCAGCGATGGCGACTATCAGGGCGCATTGGAAGACCTCGCCGCGAGCCTGCGCCTCGACCCCAGACATTTTGATTCGCTTGACGCCCTCAGCCGCATCGCGGAATCGCGCGGTGATTGGAAAGGCGCCTATGCTGCCTGGCAGAAGCTGATGGAGATTGATCCACATACGCCGGGTGGCAAAGATCGGCTCAGCGATCTGCAGCGACGGGCGCTGGGAGACAATACGTAAGAAAGCGCTTCTTTTTCCAAAAAGAACATTCTTTCTTCCTAACGATCGGTCAGCCTCAACTCAATCCGCCGATTTCGCGCATAAGCGTCCGCATTGTCCGCCCCATCCAACGGCTGATGATCCCCAAACCCGGTGGCGGCAAGGTGAGAGGCCGGAATCCCCTCCGCCACCAGCAGCTTCACAACCGTGATCGCGCGCGCCGCCGAGAGTTCCCAGTTCGACGGCCACGAGCCGCGCACCGGCTGCCGGTCGGCATGGCCATCCACCCGAAGGATCCAGTTCAGGCCAGCAGGAATTTGCGTCTCGATCTGCTTCAGCGTGCTCGCCAGTTGCCGCATCTGATCCGCCCCCGCGGGCGTGAGATCGGCGCTGCCCACGCCGAACAGCACCTCGCTCTGGAACACGAAGCGGTCGCCCACGACCTGGATGCCCGGGCGCCCGGCCAGCACCTCGCGCAGCCTGCCGAAGAAATCGCTGCGATAGCGCTGCAACTCCTCCACCTTGCTCGCCAGTGCCGCGTTCAGCCGTGATCCCAGATTGGCGATCTGCAGATCTTTCGCCGCCGCCGCCTTGTCTGATGCATCAAGGGCCGCCGCGAGTTGGCCGATCTGCGCGCGCATCTCCTCGATCTGCCGATTCAGCAACGCGATCTGCGCGCGCGCGCTGTCGGAGAAACTCTGCTCCTGGTTCAGCTGTGCGACCATCGCCGCGCGCGCCTGCTGCTCGGTGATCGCGCGCGCCGCGGCCTCCCTCGCCTGCGCCTCCAGCTCGTCACGCAACGCCGTGAGTTGCTTGACCTGATCGGCAAGCCTGGCAAGGTCGGCAAGCCGCGCCTCGATGGTCGCACGATCGGCCTGCACGGTTCGGTCCAGCTCGCGCTTCACATCTGCAAGCTGCGCCGCGAGCGATGCCGCGTCGGTGCTGCCGGTGGTCATCTGCGCGACGCGCGCCTGCAACGCCGCCTGCCCCCGCGTGGCGGCCTCCAGCTGTGCCTTCGCGTCCGACAGTTGGCCCGCCAGCTGGTCCCGCATGCCGACGAGGGCTGAGCGCTCCGTCGCATTCGCGGCAGCCTGCGCCTGCAATGCCGACATTTGCGCGCTCAGCGACTCACGCGCGGCCGTGCTCGCCGCCAGATCGCGTGTCAGCTGCGACAATGATGCCTGCAGTTCCGCGCTCCGCCCGCGCTCCAGCGACAACATGTCCGACAGATCGGCAATCTGATGGGTCAACCTGTCCAGCGCCTTGTCGCGCCCGGTCAGCGCCACCGACAGGAATGCCTGTGCCAGCACGAACACCAGCAGGACGAAAATGATGACCATGAGCAGCGTCGACAGCGCATCGACATAGCCCGGCCAGGCATCCAGCCCATCGCCGCCCCGGCGCCGTCCACCGCGCAGCGCCATCAGTGAACACCCATGGTCAGGCTTGCGGTGTTTCGGACAAGGCCGCCAGCGTGCGGGTCAGCACGCGGATTTCGTTGCGCAGCTCCGAGGTGCTCTGCGCGCGACCCTGCTCGCTTTCATGCAACAGCCGCCCGAGCAGCATCTCGATGTTGCGCAGATGTGCGGTGCCATCGCCCTCGCTGAGCGCCGCGATGCGCGAGAGGGCAGGGGCCAGCTGGTTCTGCGTCTCGGCGATGCGCAGCATCAGCTGCTGGTTCGCCCGCATCGTCTCTGCCAGCATCGAGAGTTTGTCCGTCAGGCCGAGCATTGCGGCATTCGCCTGCGCGCTGCGCTCCTCGCCGCGCCCCAACACGCTCTGCAGATTTTCCATGTTCTCGGCAGTCTGCTCCAGCAACGCCTGCACATAGGCCGGCATCGACGCGTCACCGTCCGCCAGCGCCCCCGACCCCAGCCGCGTCAGCCCGGCGAGCCATTCCTCCAGCTCGTTGAAGAAACGGTTCTGCGCCTGCCCAGCGGTCAGATCCAGAAATCCCAGGACCAGCGCACCAGACAGGCCAAACATCGATGACGAGAACGCGGTCCCCATCCCCTTCAACGGCCGCGCCAGCCCGCCCTTGAGCTGTTCGAACAGCAGGTTGATATCGCCGGCGCCAACCGACATCCCGCTGATCACATCAGCGATCGACGACACCGTCAGCAGCAGCCCCCAAAAGGTGCCGAGCAGGCCAAGAAAAATCAGCAACCCGGTCATGTAGCGCGACAGCTCGCGGCTCTCATCCAGCCGGCTCGCCAGACTGTCGAGCAATGAGCGCGATGTGGTGGCCGACAAGGTGAACCGCTCGCTGCCATCGCGCCCGCGCCCGGTGCGCGCGGCCAGCATGCTCGCCATCGGTGCGAGCAGACGCGGTGTGGGCAGCGGCCCGCTGCGCGCGCGGCCCTGCTGGAACCCCTCCAGCCAGCCCACCTCGCGCCGCAGGCTGGTCACCTGGCGCAAATTCCACCCCACCCCCAGCACCGCCACCAGCAGGATCAGCGCGTTCAGCGGGGGATTGTTGGCGAACGCCCCGATCAGCACCGGCGACAGCAGAGCCCCCACGGCGATCACCACTGCCAGGAACAGCAGCATCCGGATCAGGTAGCGGCCTGGCTGGGTCATTTGCTCTCCGCGGAGGACGGCGAGCCCTCAGCGTTGGTCGGCCCGATCACCACGTCAACCCTGTCCGCGGGTCCGCCCTCGGTGGCCTCCGGACCGGCCGCGCGCACATAGATGCGCGTCGAGACGATGCCGTGATTCACCAGCACCGCGCGCGCCGCCAGGCCCCGCGCCAATGCCAGCCGGCGTGGCGTGGAGGGATCCTCCGGCGTGCCGTCCGCATGCGCGGTCACATTCACCGGCTGCGTCGGGGCACGGCGCGCGGCTTCGGCCACCGCCTCAAGCGCCCCCTCGGTGGCGGCATTCAGGTCAGCGCTGCCGGGGCCGAAGGTGATGCGCATGCCGCGATCGATCGGGTGCGCCTCGCCCATCGCCTTTTCCACCACCACAGGCGGCGGCGGCGGCGGTTCCGGCCGTGTTGGCACCGCGAACACCGGCGGCGGCAGCAGCGGCGGGCTGGGCGGCGCATAGGGCACCAGAGGCGGCTCGGCTGGCATGGTGATCGGGATCGGCGTGGTCGGTGCGGGCTTCGCCGGGGCAGCGGTGGGGGCCGCGACAGGCGCAGGGGCCGGCACCACCGGCTTGGCCGCCGGCGCTGGCACCGCCGGCCGACGCACCGGTGCGGCAGGCGCAAGCTGGTCCAGCGCCCCCTGATTCACGCTCACCTGCGCGAACGCGGTCACCGGCGCCAGCAGGCCGGCAAGGATACTCAACTGGAGAAGGGAAGGGCGCATGGGTGCAAGCAGACTAGCCGAGGCGTTCGATTGCCTCAACGCACGCTTTGTCACGCAGCGTGACGCCTCAGCTGCGATCTCGCGCGCCGGCGGCTCAGCCGCTGGAGCGCCCAGCCGCGGCGATGCCATCAGCAACAATCTCCAGCAACCGCGGATGCAGATGCGTGTTGCCCGCCACCAGATCGCCCTCGAGGCCCAGTTCGCCATCGGGGTTGGTCACATAGCCGCCGGCCTCACGCACGATGATCGCCCCGGCCGCATAGTCCCAGGCTTTCAGCCCGAGCTCCCAGAACCCGTCATACCGTCCGGCCGCCACCCAGGCGAGATCGAGCGCCGCCGAGCCAAATCGCCGGATGCCCGCCACCTGCGGCATCAGCGTGCCCAGCGTGCGCGCGAACGCCAGCCGCCGCTGCGGTGCCACCGCGGCGAACGGAATGCCGGTGGCGAACACCGCATCCTTCATCTCCCGCCGCGCCGACACCCGCAAACGCTGACCATTGACGAACGCCCCGGCCCCCTTGTCGGCCCAGAACATCTCGTCATTCACCGGGTTGTAGATCATCCCGGCCATCAGCTCCGAGCCGCCATTGTCCAGCCGCTTCTCCAGCGCGATCGAAATCGCCCAGTGCGGAATGCCGTGCAGGAAATTGGTGGTGCCATCCAGCGGATCGACGATCCAGCGCCACGACCAGTTGTCGCCGCCCGACGCCCCGCTCTCCTCCATCAGGAAGGCATAGCCAGGCCGCGCGCGGCTCAGCTCCTCACGCAGCGTCTGCTCGGCGCGCAGATCGGCCTGGCTGACGAAATCGCCAGGACCCTTCACGCTCACCTGCAACTGCTCCACCTCGGCGAAGTCGCGCAGCAGGCGCTTGGCGGCCTTCTGCGCCGCCATCGCCATCACCGACACATGCGGGGACTGCCGAGCCGTCATCGCGCAAATCCCTTGCTGGAGCTGGTAACCGCCTTAGCCCTTGGCGCGTTCGACGTAGGACGCATCCTCGGTCTTCACCACGATGCGCTCGCCCGCCTCGATGAAGGGCGGCACCATCGTCTTCACGCCATTCGACAGGATCGCCGGCTTGTAGGAGCTGGTCGCGGTCTGCCCCTTGGTCACCGGGTCCGCCTCGACGATCTCCAGGATCACCGTGGCCGGCAGATGCACGCCCACCGGGTCGCCTTCGACCAGATCGACCACCAGCTTCATATTGTCCTGCAGGAACGGCAGCTGATCACCCAGCAGGTCCGCCACGATCATCACCTGATCGAAGGTCTCGCCGTCCATCAGCACCAGATTGTCGCCGTCGGTGTAGGAGTAAGTATACTCCTTCTCGTCGGTCTGCAGACGCTCGACGGTATCGGCCGTCCGCCAGCGCTCGTTGGTCTTGTTGCCGGTCTTCAGATCGCGCAT
>CAIVDX010000193.1 GCA_903904805.1 uncultured Rhodospirillales bacterium | reverse complement strand
GGGCAGGTCTGGCAGTTCGGTGCTATCCTCCGCCCCTTCGGCGGGCCTGATCAACGCCGCTTCGCCACCGGCGATCAGGAACAGCGTTCGCTCGGCGGGCCAGTTGAAGGTAGGGGCCAATTCGGCGCCATCCTGCACGGCAATCCTGCCAGAGGTGCCCGCACCTGCGTAAATCAGCCGCCCCGTTTTCCGCAGCCGCGCCGATGCCGCATCGACAGCACTGGCGATGGCATCCAACGCGGTGCCAACAACGGCAACCGCAGCCAGTTGGGACTCCCATAGAGCTGCAAGTGCGGTTGCGCTATCCCAGGCGTCAAGGGCGTCAAAGCGCGTGCTCGCGTGCTCGGTGGCAGGTAGCTTGGCTATTGGATCGTTCAGCCGCGTGCCTCCTGGAGTGCCTGCCAGACTCGTAGCGGCGTGGCCGGCATGTCGATGTGTGTGATGCCGTGCTCTGACAATGCATCGACCACCGCATTCATGATTGCGGGCAGTGAGCCGGCACATCCTGCCTCGCCGCAACCCTTCACACCCAGCGCGTTGGTGCGCGCTGGGACAGGATGGCTGGAAAAGCCGAATGGCACGCCATTGTCGGCGCGTGGCATCGCGTAATCCATGAAGCTGCCGCTCAACATCTGTCCAGTTTCGTCGTAAATCGTGTTTTCCAGCAGGGCCTGGCCAAGCCCCTGCATGATCCCTCCATGCAGCTGGCCCTGAACCAGCTTCGGATTGACGAGCACACCGAAATCATTGACGGTTTCATATTTATCGAGAAAAACCTGCCCTGTATCGGGATCGATCTCGACCTCCGCGACGTGGCAGCCATTTGGGAACGCCGACGGGGGTGTCTTCTCGATCAGGGAGACATCCAGGCTGCTCGGTGTCTCGTCCGGGAGGCTGATCCCCTTGCGTAGCTCGGCAGCAAGTTCGAGCAGACCCACGCCGCGATCGGTTCCAATCACAACGAACCGGCCCTCGGAGAACTCGATGTCTCCGGGATGAACCTCCAGGGTGTGGCTTGCGATCTGTCGTCCGCGCTCTACCACCTGTTCGGAGGCAGCGAGGATCGCGGTGCCGCTGGAGATAATCGAGCGCGAACCACCTGAGCCACCACCGGCGATTAACTGGTCGGAATCGCCTTGCAGTAGGCGAATTAGCTCAAATGGGATGCCCAATCGATCCGACAGGACCTGCGCGAACGTCGTGGCGTGGCCCTGGCCGTAATCCAACGTGCCAGTGATAATTGTGACATTGCCGTCAGCTTCGAAACGAATGCCGCCCATTTCCTGTGAGGCAGGTGCGGTTGCCTCCAGATATTGTCCAATGCCGCGGCCACGCAGCCGGCCGCGGGCTCGGCTGGCTGCGCGACGCGCGGGAAAGCCATCCCAATCGGCCTGGAGCATCGCTTCGTCCAGCAGGGCAGGGAAGTCGCCGGAATCGTAGGTCTGTGCCGAGGGGGCGGTGTATGGAAAGGAATCGGGCTGGATTTGATTGCGTCGGCGCAACTCGACGCGATCAATGCCCATTTCGCGCGCGGCGGTATCAATCAACCGCTCCATATAGTAGTTGCCCTCTGGTCGACCCGCGCCTCGATAGGCACCCACCGGTGTGGTGTTGGTGTAGACGCAGCGGCTGATGACCTCGAGCAGAGGCGTGCGATAGACGCCAATGATATTTTTGGTCGTGTTCACTGTTGCGGGCAGGAACACTGCATTCGACAAGGCGGCGCCCATGTTGCCCAACACTTCGGCACGCAGCGCCAGGAAATGTCCGTCCTGGTCGAGCGCGAGTGACAGCGTGGACTCGTGGTCCCGTCCGGCGCTGTCAGCGAGAAAGCTTTCCGAACGATCATCCGTCCATTTCACTGGCCGGCCGATCTGGCGTGCCGCGTGCGCGATTGCGACATACTCGGGGTAGCATGACGATTTCATGCCAAACGACCCGCCGACCTGAGCGGTCACCACGCGAATCTGGTCTTGCGTCAGCCCAAGTATGCCACGCAGCGTGTTGCGCATGCCGAAAACGCCCTGGCAGCCCAGGTGCATCGTCAATTTGCCGCTTTCGGAATCGACCGCGGCCAGCGCGGCTCGGGGTTCCATTTGTGCAACCACCAGCCGCGTGTTGCGGATGGATAATGTTGTTACATGCGCGGCTGCGGCGAAGGCCGTTGCGACCTTGTCGGCATCACCATGATGAAAATCCAGCGCCAGATTGCCAGGTGCAGCGGAATGGATTTGCGGTGCATCTGCTTTCAGCGCCGCGGAGGCCGTGGTCACCGCGGGCAGGGGATCGATGTCGAGGAGAACGGCCTCGGCTGCGTCCCGCGCCGCCTGTTTGCTGGTGGCGACAACAAGTGCCACCGCTTCTCCAACATAGCGCACCTTGTCGCG
>CAIVDX010000192.1 GCA_903904805.1 uncultured Rhodospirillales bacterium | reverse complement strand
GGCCGCCTCGGGCCTGGTCACGCCCTGGCTGGCGGCGATCGCGATGTCGAGCTCGTCGCTGCTGGTGCTGGCCAATGCGGCGCGGCTTCACACCGGCAAGGAGATGGGCCCGTGATCGTGCTGGTGCTGCTGATCGTGGTCAGCCTGTTCCTTGGCGCGGGTGGCCTGGTGCTGTTCCTCTGGTCGTTGCGTGACGGCCAGTATGAGGACATGGCCGGTGCCGCCCGGCGCATCCTGTTCGACGACGAGCGCTGAGGCGCGCTCAGTTCCCGAAACCGTTAGACCCCTGAAATTGCACCGCGCCGCCGGCGCCGCTCGAACCGGTGGGGCCTGAGCCCATCGGGTCTGGTGCCGACATTTCGAGGCCCGGCATGGCCGATCCCGGCATGGTCGAGCCGGGTAGGGTGGACAGGGGCACGGGCTCGGCGGCGGCCGGCCTGGTTGCGCCCGGGCTGGATTTCTCCGGCACCGGATATTGATGCGGATAGATGATCTGATCTGCCGGGCCGGGGCGTGACGGCGCGCCTTTCTTGCCGCAGCCGGCCAGCGCGAGCGCCGCGGCGAGCAAAACCAGCGTGGCTCTCATCGCAGCGCGTCGAGCCAGCGCGCGGCCTGCACGGCGACGTTCGACGGCGCGGTGCCGCCATAGGAGGTGCGCGAGCCGACCGAAGCCGCCACGCTCAGCACCGCGAACACGCTGGCATCGATGCGCGGCTCCACCGCCTGCATGTCGGCGAGCGGCAGGCCGGCGAGATCGACACCCAACGCCTCCGCGCGTGCCACCAGCCGGCCGGTCACGTGATGCGCCTCGCGGAAGGGTAGCTTGAGCGCGCGCACCAGCCAGTCCGCCAGATCGGTGGCAGTGGCGAAGCCGGAGCCGGCGAATTCCGCCATCCGGCCCAGGTCGGGCGTGAGGTCGCGCGCCATGCCGGCGATCGCGGCAAGGCACAATGCCAGCGCTTCGGCAGCGTCGAACACCGGCTCCTTGTCCTCCTGCATGTCCTTCGCGTAGGCCAGCGGCAGGCCCTTCATCACCGTGAGCAGACCAACCAGGCTGCCGGTGATGCGGCCGGTCTTTGCGCGCACCAGCTCGGCGGCATCCGGGTTGCGCTTCTGCGGCATGATGGAGCTGCCGGTGGTGAAGGCGTCCGACAGTGCCACGAAGCGGTAGGGGGCGGAGCACCAGATCACCAGTTCCTCGGCGAAGCGGGAGAGATGCATCGCGCAGATCGCCGCAGCGCCGAGGAACTCCAACGCGAAATCGCGGTCCGAAACGGCATCGAGCGAGTTGGCAGTCGGTCGGTCGAAGCCCAGCGCCGATGCGGTCATCTGCCGGTCGATCGGGAACGATGTGCCGGCGAGGGCGGCCGAGCCGAGCGGGCATTCATTCAGCCGGGCGCGGGCATCGGCGAGACGGCCACGGTCACGCGAGAGCATCTCGACATAGGCCAGCAGGTGATGGCCGAAGGTGACCGGTTGGGCCGTTTGAAGGTGGGTGAAGCCGGGCATCGGCGCGGCGGCGAACTCGGCCGCGCGGGTGGCCATCGCCAGCATCACGTCGGTGATCTGAGCGCTGAGGCCATCGATCGCGTCGCGCACCCACAGGCGGAAATCGGTCGCGACCTGGTCATTGCGGCTGCGCGCGGTGTGCAGGCGCTTGCCGGCCTCACCGATGCGATCGGTCAGCCGCGCCTCGATGTTCATGTGGATGTCCTCCAGCGCCTCGGTGAAGGCGAAGGTCCCGGCCTCAATCTCCGCCGCGATGCCGGCCAGCCCATCGGCAATCGCCACCTTGTCTTCGGCGGAGATCACGCCGACATGGGCGAGCATCGAGGCATGCGCCAGCGAGCCGCGAACATCCTGGCGCCACAGCTTGCGGTCAAAGCCGATGGAGGCGTTGATCTCCTGCATGATGTCGGCGGGGCCACCGGAGAAACGGCCGCCCCACTGGATGTTGGCGCTGGGTTGGTTCGGCTTGGTCAAGAGGAGATATCCGTGCGTGAGGGACTGACGCGCCAGGGACTTACACGACGTGCGGCGCTGGCGGCCGGCACCCTAGCTTTGGCATGGGGCCCGCGCAATTCGCGCGCCCAGCAGGCGGAGATCCGCAGCTTCGACCAGGCGCTGGTGTCGAGCGAGACGAGGGCGCTGCCGGAGTTCGGCTTCACTCTGGCCGACGGCACCCAGCGCAGTCTGGCCGACTATGCCGGCAAGCCGCTGGTGCTCAATCTCTGGGCGACCTGGTGCATCCCCTGCGTGGCCGAGATGCCGGAACTCGCGAAGCTCGCGCGCGAACAGGCGCAGGGCCTGCTGGTGCTGCCGCTCTCGTCGGATCGGCAGGGTGAGAAGGTGGTGACCGCCTGGTTCGATGGCCACCATATCGACGGCCTGCCGGTGCTGCTCGATCCAAGGGGAGCGGCGGCGCGGGCACTGGGCGCACGGGGCTTGCCAACCACCATCCTGATTGGCGCCGACGGGAAGGAGCATGGCCGACTGGAGGGCGCGGTGCCCTGGACCGCGCCGGAGAGCATCGTGCGGCTGAAATCGCTGCTGGCGATTGGCTGAATCAGTCACCTGTTCCGTGCAGTCGGGGCCAGTGGCAAACGTGCCTCGGTGAGGCGCCGACCAAAGCGGCGCGCTGGCTCCTCGATCCAGCGGCAGATCAGGCTTGCCGCCACACATGTCGCCAGCAGCGTGGCGAGCGTGGACGCCCAGCCTGGCACAGCCCCGCCGGCGCTATGCTGCACATAGCCGAACAGCACCATGATCGGGAAATGCACCATGTAGATGCTGAAGGAGAGCCGGCCGAGCCAGAGCGCGACCGGGTTGGCCAACAGCAGACGAGTCAGCGCTCCGGGCCTGCAGGCGGTCACCACGATCACTGCCAGAAATGGCAGCGACAGCGACGGGTCGCCGATCAACAGCACCATCAGTGCGGCGGCAATCATCGCCACCATCAGTCCGTCGCCGCGCATGCGCCGCACCAGCTGATGGTCGAAGCCCACCCGCAACACACATCCTAGCCAGAAGCCGCTCGCCATGCGCAGCAATTGCCGGTCGAAGCCCTGATTGTCGAACTGGAGTCCGCCGACCCCGAAGCTGAACAGCGCGACCTCGCCCAGTATGCTCGCCCAGTATGATGGCCGGCGCGCAGCCCGTGCAGGCAGGCAAAGCCTTCCTCCCGTCGCGCGGTGGTCTGGGCGCTGGAGCGGGGCGGCTGTGTCGTCAACAATTGGATCGAATGGCTCGCATGGGATGGCAGCCTTCAAGCACGCGCCCGGCCCGTGCGCCATGCCTCAGGCGAGGGAACCGTGACGGCTGAATGTGCGGCCGAACCGCTCATCCCTGTTGGTGGCCGTACAGGAGGGGCAGATGGACGTTGGTCAGCCGACGGCCGACGCGGCGTGCGGGCTCCTCGAGCAGCCGGCAGAGCAGGCTCGCCAGCGCGAAGGCTGTGATGAGGGCGCCGAGGGTGAACGCCCCGCTCGGCAGGGCGCCGCCGGCCTGAAGCTGCAGGTCGTAGAACAGCGTCACGATCGGCACATGCACCATGTAGATGCTGAACGAGATGCGGCCGAGATAGCTCGCCACCCGGTTGGTCAGCAGCCACTGGGTCAATCGGCCGGGGCGGCAGGCGATCATCACGATCACTGCCAGGAGGGGCAGCGTGCCCGGCGGTTCGCTGAGCAACAACACCAGGATCGCACCGGCCAGCATTGCCAGCATCAGCCCGTCGCCGCGCATGTGCCGCACCAGCGGATGCTCGAATCCCACCCGCAGCACGCAGCCCAGCCCGAAGCCGCCGGCCAGCCGCAGCAGTTGGTGCGGCAGGTTCATCGCAGTGAAATCCGGGCCGAGCCAACCAGAGGCGAGCACCCCCACCTCGATCGCCAGGATCGCAGGCGCAATCAGCATCACCGCGGCACGTGGTGAGAGGCGATTGAGCGCCCAGCACAGCATCGGAAAGGCGAGGTAGCCGTACCATTCGACTTTCAATGACCAGATCGGGCCATTCGCAACGCGGTCGATCACCGGGATGTCCCAGCTGTTCATGAACAGAGCGCTGTCGATCAACGTCGCAGCAGGCGGCAGCCAGCCGGCGATCGCCAGTGTGACCGCCACGCTCACCAGACAGGCGGCGATGTTGAGGGGATAGGTGCGCCAGACGCGCAACGACCAGAAATGCAGTGCCGCGCGCAGGGTCAGCCGGCGGAAATCCTGTTGATGCGTGTGCATCAGGATGAAGCCGCTCATCAGGAAGAACATGTCCACCGCGAGATAGCCGTGGCGCGCCACATGCAGCGGGCCAAAGGCGCCGGGCGACGTGTGATACAGCACCACCCACAGCGCGAGCACGCCGCGCAGCCCATGCAGACATGCGAAGCCCTGTGCGTCTCGGGCGGTGGTTGCGCCACGCGGGGGGAACGAGTGCGTCGTCATTGCGCGGATCGACCGCCACAGATGGGCAGGCGGGCCTCACGCATGGGACTGTCCGAGGCGCCAGGTCGCCGCCAGATGGTCGAACACCAGGCGCATGATGGGCACCGCGCGCAGATCCTCGTGCATGGCGAGCCAGACCGGCAGCGCCAACGCGACCTCAGGCAGCACCCGGATCAGCCCCTCCCGCGCCGCGATGGGCGCCTGACAGACGCCAATGCCGATGCCCGCGCGCAGGGCGGCAAGCTGGGCGAGATCGCTGTCGCTGCGCCAGGTGAAGGCAAGATCCGGCGGCGCACCCTTGATCGTGGCGATCGCCTGGGCGAGCGGGCCGGGATGCTCCTCTCCGATCAGGCTGTGGCCGCCGAGGTCCGCCATGCTGGCCGGGGAAGGCAGGCGGGCGAGATAGGACCGGTGGGCGAACAGCCCGATCTCGATCTCGCCCAGCAGCCTTGCGAGCAGTCCGACCTGGGTGGGGCGGACCATGCGCAGGGCGATGTCGGCATCGCGCCGCAGCAGGTCCTCGGTGCGGTTGGTGGGGGCCAGTTCAATGACCAGCCCGGGGTGGGCGGCCATCAGCGGGGCGAGCAGCCCCGGCAGTATCTCGGTGCCGACCACCTCGCTGCTGGTGATCCGCACGGTGCCGGCATCCGCGCTGGCGAGGCCCGAGGCGGCGCGGATGGCGGCGGCGGCGCTGGCCGCCATCTCCTGCGCATGGGGCAGCAGTCGGGTCGCCGCGTCGGTGGGTGTGAGGCCGGCGGGGGACCGGGTGAACAGCGCCACGCCGAGGGCCGCCTCCAGTGACGCGACCTGTCGGCGCACGGTCGGCTGCGCGGTGCCCAGCTCCCGGGCGGCCGCGGACAGGCTGCGCGTGCGCATCACGGCGGCGAAGGCGGTGAACAGGTCCCAGGATGGTGGCGGTTGGCTCATCGATTTTTTATGAGCTGATGAACGTTCTTATACAATGTTGTTGAGGCTTGGGCACGACTAGATCGGGCGGGTCAGTGATGGAGACCGCCATGCGCATCGCCTTCGTGCCTGCCTTTCCTGCTTCCCTGCCGCCCGTGATGCTGCGATTGGAAGGCGGCGTGGCATTGGCCGCCGCGGTCTGGGCCTATCACCTGCTGGGCGGCGGCTGGGCGATGTTCGCGCTGCTGTTCCTGCTGCCGGATGTGAGTATGCTGGGCTATCTGCGCGATCCGAAATTTGGCGCGTGGGTCTATAATCTCGGCCACACCACCCTCGCCCCCGCCCTGCTGGCCGTGGTCTGGTGGGGCGGCCAGGGGTCGCTGATGGCGCTGATCTGGCTGGCGCATATCGGCTTCGACCGGCTGCTCGGCTACGGGCTGAAATACGCCGATGATTTCCATCACACCCATCTTGGTGATGTCCGTACCGGCTGATCACGCAGGCACGACGCGGGCCTGGGCGGCGAGCAGCCGGGCCAGGGGCGGGATCAGCGCGGCGGTGCGCACCACCAGTCCCGGCGTGTGGGCAAACAGGGCGCCGGCCGGGGCGGCCCAGCGCATTGGCTTGGCAAGACGGGCGCGCAGGGTGCGGTGGAAGGCGTCAGGGCCGCTGCCGGCCGCCTCGCCCAGCAGCAGGCCGCCGGCGAGCGCCATCGCCACGCCGTCACCGCAGAAGGAGGGCACCACCGCGAACTGGTCGCCGATCCGGAACGCCTGGCTGCGACCGCCGAACATCCAGCCATACGGCACGCCGGCGATGGCGGTGGGCCGCGGCTGGACGGACACCGCGCCGTCCAGCAGCTGCGCCCCGAGATCGGAGGCCTGCGCGACCTTGGCGATGAAGCCGGCGACATCGCCGGGTGGACCCGATCGGAACGCCGCGCACAGATTGGCCAGACCATCGGGGCCGGGCTGCAGCCCGGCATAGAAGCCGCGGCCGGGCAGCAGCACGGTTGCGTCGAGCGGGCAGGACAGCCGCAGATGCAGCTTCAGCCCAACCGATCCGCCGGGTCGGCGGGCGAAGCCGCGCAGCGCGTGCTTGCCGCTGGCCACGACCAGATCGCGGGCCTGCACCCATGTGTCGTCATCGAGGCGGATGCGCCAGCCATCGTTGTCTCGGTCGGCGGATCGCACCGAGACGCCACGCCGGATCTGTGCGCCGGCCGCGCCGGCACAGTCGAGCAGGGCGGCGTCCATGGTTCGACGGGGCAACGACCAGCCGGTGAAGGGCAGGTCCATCGCCGCCCGTGCATGGCGGTGAGCGAGCATCAGCCGGGTGATCGGCACCGCGCCGAGATCGGCTGGATACAGCCCCATGCGGGCGAGGCTGTGAACCGCGTCGGGACCGAGGAACTGGCCGCAGACCGGTTCGGTTTGGCTGGCGCTGCGCTCGACGATGAGGGGGCAGCGGCCCGACCGCGCCAGCGACCAGGCGGCGGCGGCACCGGCCGGGCCGCCGCCGACAACCAGCACGTCGATCACCGGCCGGTGGGCGCTGCCGGCGCCCCCTGCACAATCCATCGAAACGGAAAGGACCAGTGCAGCTCTGCCGAAATCCCGGCATGCTCGATCAGGCCCTCGAGATCCTCGCGCACGAAGCTGCGCGAGATGGAGATGGTGCTGTCATGGATCACCATCGGTGCCAGGCGCAGCAGCCGGGTGCCCGCCCACAGCACGATCCAGGGCAGCCAGTGGCGGTGCACGTCGCTGATCAGCCAGCCGAGGGTCGCGTGCTGCGGCAGCCAGCGCAGGAAGCGCACCATCTCGTCGTCGCTGAGATGATGGGTGAACAGGCTGCACAGGATCACGTCATATTTCTGCTCGGCCGGAACGTCGAACAGGTCGCAGGTGAGCCAGTTGCCTTCGGTGCCGGCCGCGCGCGCATATGTCTCCGCCCAGGGGCTGCGATCGAGACCGGTGAGGTCAAGTGTGATGCCGCGGCGCCTGCCCCAGGCGGACACCGCGCGCAGCATCTCGCCACCGCCCGCGCCGAGATCGAGCACCGAGAGATGTGTGGCACCGGTGCGCTTTACCAGCGCGTCGAGCCAGGCGAGCGTGGGACGGGCACCGAAGGTGATGCGGCCGAGAAACTCAAGGTCCTTCAGGGCGGCTTCGAAATCCGCCTCGGTGGCGGCCGGGTCGTCCATCCATTCCGGGCGATTGATCCGTTTCATGTCTCAAACCGTGCCGAAGCGCATCATCTCGGCGGACAGCCCTGGCCCGAAGGCCATCGCGCAGCCGGTCTGACCGGGCAGCGCCGCATCCATCATCGAGCGCAGCACGAACATCACGGTGGGCGACGACATGTTGCCATACTTCCTGAGCACGCCACGGGAATGGCTCAGCGCGTTGGCTGGAAGATCGAGCCCCTCCTGCACCGCATCGAGGATGCTGCGTCCGCCCGGATGAATCGCCCAGAGATCGACGGCGCGATGATCAAGCCCGCCGAGAATCACCGGCAACTGCGTGGGCAGCGCGCGCATCAGGGTGGCCGGCACCTGGCCGGAGAGCACCATATCGAAACCATCATCGCCAATATGCCAGGTGATCTGCTCTGCCGCATCCGCCACCACCGCGGCGTGGAAGCCATCGACGCGCAACCCGACCGGATCGCTGCTGAACAGGGCCGCCGAGCAGCCGTCGCCGAACAGCAGGAACGCCAGGTTCTGCGACAGTTTCGGGCGCTGTTGCAGATGCAGGCTGCAGAGTTCGAGATTGACCACGAGCACGCGCGCATCCGGTTCGCTGCGCATGATGTGAAAGGCGAGCTTCATCGCGGTGATCGCGGCCTGGCAGCCCATGAAGCCGACGATGGTGCGCTCGGTGCTCTCGCGCAGCCCCAGATGCTGGCGGATCGCGTGGTCGATGCCCGGGGCGGAAAAGCCGGTGCAGCTGGCGATGACAAGATGCGTGATGCCGTTGCGCTCGTCGGCGGTCAGATCCAGATCTTCAAGTGCCGCAAAGGCCAGTTTGGGAGCCTCGACGGCGTAGCGGCGCATCCGTGTGCCGGTGCTGGGGAAATCGCCGTTGCGGTAGAAGCCATCCGTTACGCCGCGAGTGGGATCGACAGGATCGGGGCAGAGCACGCTCCAGCGGCGCTCGATCTGCGCGCGATCGACCATGCGGTGGAAGATCTCGCCCTGGTGTGGGTCGGGAAAGAGGCTGGCGGCGAACAGGCAGAATGCCTGGTGCACCTGATGCGCCGGCACCGCGGTGCCGATGCGATTGAGAAAGACGCTCATGCCCGCCTCACAGCAACGGGCATGAGCGTGTCATTGATGTCAGGCCGACCCCATCGGGCGTGAGCCGATCATCGACAGCAATTCACGGCGTGTGGTCGGGTCGTCGCGGAAGGCGCCGAGCATCTTGCTGGTGACCAGACCGACGCCGGGCATGTGCACCCCGCGGGTGGTCATGCATTGATGCGAGGCCTCAATGATCACAGCGACACCGCGCGGCTGCAGCACATCGTTGATGGCGTTGGCGATCTGCGAGGTGAGCTTCTCCTGGATCTGCAGGCGCTTGCCGAATGCCTCGACAACGCGGGCGAGCTTGCTGATGCCCACCACACG
>CAIVDX010000191.1 GCA_903904805.1 uncultured Rhodospirillales bacterium | reverse complement strand
CCGGGCTGCTGGTGCCGAGCTTCGTGGCGACGATCCTGCCGATCACCATCTTCGTGGTGGTGCAGTTCGTCTATCAGCGGCTCGCCGGCGACCGGGAGCTGACGGTGATGCGCGGGGCGGGCCTTTCGGATGCGGCGCTGGCGCGTCCGGCGCTGGGGCTGGCGGGTCTGGTGCTGGTCTCGTGCTATGCGCTGAATTTGTGGCTGGTGCCGTTGAGCTATGAGCGGTTCCGCGAATATCAGTTCGAGATCCGCAACCGCATCGCCGCCTTTCTGTTGCAGGAGGGGGTGTTCACCCAGGTGTCGGAGAATCTCACTGTGTATGTGCGCGCGCGCGACACCGACGGCACGCTGCGCGGGATTCTGGTGGATGATGCGCGGCAGTCGAACGCGCATGCGACGATCCTGGCAGAGCGCGGTCGGCTGCTGCCCACCGCCGGCACGCCGCGCGTGCTGCTGGAAAATGGCTCACGCGAGGAAATCGATCGGGCGACGGGGCGGCTGAATATTCTGACCTTCGCGGAGAACACCATCGATCTGGACGACGGCGCGAAGGGCGAAGGAGTGCGGGTGCGGGATTCGGCAGAGATGTCGGTGGACGAGCTGCTGCATCCTGATGCGTCGATCGTGCCGGCGCGCGACTTTCCGAAATTCACCGCCGAGGCGCATCGCCGGCTGACCTCGCCGCTGACGGCGCTGAACTACACGCTGGTTGCGCTGGTGTCGGTGCTGATGGGCGGGTTTCGGCGGCATGGCGGCATTCTGCGTCCGGTGGCGGCGATCTTGTCGGTGGTCGGGCTGCTCGCGCTGGGGCTGGCGGTGGGCAATCTGGCGGCGCGCAATTCGGCGCTCGTGCCGTTGATCTGGCTGCATGCGGTCATTCCGGGCCTGGTGTGCGGCTGGGTGCTGTTCGCACCAGCGGTGTTTCCGTCGCGCGCGGTTGCCGAGACGGCCTGAGAGATGCATTTCGCCGCCACGCTCGCGCTGTATATCTCGCGCAATTTCGTGCTGGCGGTGCTGGCGATGCTGGCCGCGCTGACTGGCCTGGTGGCGTTGTTCGATTTTCTGGAGTTGCTGCGTCGGTCAGCGACGAAGCCGGATGCGACGTTTGGCATCGTCGCCTCCATCGCCGGGCTGCGGCTGCCATGGATCGCCATCGAGATTCTGCCATTCGCGGTTCTGCTTGGCGGCATCATCGCCTTTTGGCGGCTGACGCGATCCTCCGAGCTTGTGGTGGCGCGGGCCGCGGGCGTGTCGGCCTGGCAGTTTCTCGCCGCGCCGGTGGCCTGCGCGGTGTTGCTGGGGGTGTTCGCCACGGCGGTGGGCAGCCCGGTCGCCTCGGTGATGCTGGGGCGGGCCGAGGCGTTGGACAATGCCTATCTCAAGACTGGCGGCGGTCCTCTGGCCCTGGCCGGCGGTCAGCTATGGTTGCGCCAGTCCGACCGCGCGCTGAACGTCCAGGGCGTTGCGATCCTGCACGCGATGAGCGTGAAGGTGAGCAATGACGAGCTGGACACTGGCACTGTCAGCATTTTCCGCCTCGACGGGCAGGACAAGTTGTTGGCGCGGATCGAGGCGGAGGCGGCGAAGCTGGAGCGCGGGCAGTGGCGCCTGCGCGGTGCGCGGGTGATCCGGCCCGACCAATTGCCCGAGCCCGCCACCGATCTCGACCTGCCGACCGACCTGACGGTGGGCCGCATGCAGGAGAGCTTCGCCTCGCCTGACACCTTGTCGGTCTGGGCGCTGCCTGGATTTATTTCTCTTCTGGAGCGATCAGGCTTTTCGGCGATCCGCCACCGCCTGCATTTCCAGGCGCTGCTGGCGCTGCCGCTGCTGGCCGGCACGATGACGCTGGTGGCGGCGGCGTTCTCGATGCGCCCCGCCCGGCGCGGCGGTGTGGCGAAGATGATCGGCTCCGGGGTTGCGGCCGGCTTCGCGCTGTTCGTGGTGTCGAAAGTTGCCGAGGAATTCGGCAATTCCGGCGCACTGCCCACCTTGCTGGCCGCGTGGGTGCCTGCCGCGTCGGGATTGATGCTGGCGGTCGCGTTGTTGCTGCATTTGGAAGATGGCTGAGATGACGCGACATCTTCCGCTTCTGCTGCTCGTGAGCCTGGTGTGGGCGCCCGTCGCGTGGGCGCAGTATCCCGGCATGCCGGCCGCGCCGCGCCTGAGCGCCAATCCTGGCGCGCCGGCCAGCGCGGACGAGCCGGTGACCTTCACCGCCGACAGTGTCAGCTATGATCGTGAGCATGACATCGTGACCGCGATGGGCCATGTGCAGGCCTGGCAGAACGACCACACGCTGCAGGCCGACACGGTGCGCTTCGACCGCACCACCAATGTTGCCGAGGCGTTCGGCAATGTGGTGATCATCCAGCCCGATGCGCAGGTGATGTTCGCCGACTATGCCGAGCTGTCCGAGGGCATGCGCGATGCGGTGATGAAGGGCATGAGCGCCCAGATGGCTGAGAACGGCAAGCTGGTGGCGAACGGCGCGCGCCGCATCGCCGGCAGCGATGGCGGCGAGATCAGCGAACTGTCGCGGGTCATCTATTCCACCTGCAACCTGTGCCAGATGGACCCGACACGCCCGCCGCTGTGGCAGATCCGCGCCGCCTCGGCGGT
>CAIVDX010000190.1 GCA_903904805.1 uncultured Rhodospirillales bacterium | reverse complement strand
CTCCCAGGGCGGCGGCGCGAACTTCTCGATCAGGAAATCGACGAAGGCCACGACCTTGGTCGCGAGATGGCGGCGGTGCGGGTAGACGGCATGGATCGGCAGCGGTTCGTCGGCCGAGAATGAGCTCAGCAGCGACACCAGTTCACCCGCGCGCACCGCCTGGGCCACGGTGAGGCGCGTCAGGCGCACGATGCCGACGCCCTGCAGCGCCAGGCGGAGCTGCATCTCGCCGTCATTGACGCTGCACGAGCCGCCGACCTCGATCTCTCGGAGCGCGCCGTCGATGCGGAACGGCCAGCGGTTTAGATGCGTGCGCTCGCGTCCGCCGCCGATGCAGGCGTGGCGCGCCAGATCCTCCGGCCGCGTGGGCGTGCCGCGCCGGGCGAGATAGGCGGGCGCGGCACAGATCAGGCGTTTGTCTTCGCCGATCTTGCGCGCCATGAAACTGGTGTCGGCGAGCCGGCCGATGCGCAGCGCCACATCGATGCCCTCGCCCACGATGTCGACCACCTGGTCGCTCGGCAGTAGTTCGAGCTGCACCGTTGGATAGCGGTCGAGGAACTCCGCGACAATCGGCGCGAGCTGGTGGGTAGCGAAGGCCACCGAGACGGTGACGCGCAGCAGGCCGTGCGGCGTGTCGCGACGCGCCCCGATCTCGCTCTCCAGCGTCTCGATCTCGCCGACGATGCGGCGCGCCGAGGCATAAAAGACCTCGCCCTCTTCGGTGAGATGCAATGCGCGGGTCGTGCGCTGCAACAGCCGCGCGCCCAGCCGCGCTTCGAGCCGGGTGACGAGCTTGCTGACCGCCGAGGGCGTGAGGCCAAGCGCCGGGGCGGCGGCGGAGAAGCCTTTGGCCTCGACCACCCGCACGAAGGCAGTCATTTCACTGGCATGATTGATCATTGCGATTTTAGTGAATATTTTTCATCAGTATTGGTCAAGAACAGAAGATTATCACCCGCCAGAGGTCGAATTATAGTTGGTTCAACAATTTGGAGGTTTCCATGTTCTCGACTCCCTATCCGACGATCCCCGAAAGCCAGGCTTTCCAGCGCCGCGCCCACAAGATGCGCTCGGCCGTCGTGGCTGGCTTGGTCCGCGATTTTATCCGTTTGATCTCGGCGGCAGCCCGCTAAAAAGGCCGATGGACCGGCTTTGGGCGCAGTACGCCCGCTACAACACCCTGGCGAACCAGACGCTGTACCGGGCCTGCGCCGGACTTCCCGGCGAGGCGTACCGGCGCGACCTCGGCGCCTTCTTCAAGAGCGTGCACGGCACTCTCAACCATCTGGTGCTGGGCGATCGCATCTGGATGGCCCGCTTCGAAGGCGGCGGGCACTCTTCGACTGGTCTCGACGCCATTCTCTATGAAGACTTCGACGCCTTGCGCGGTGCCCGCGAGGCGCTCGACGCTCGAATCGAAGCTTTCTTCGCCGCCCTGCCGGCCGACTTCGCGCTGCGCTCGGTGCGCTATGTCAACAACGCCGGTATCGACACCGAGGATCCGGTCAGCCTGGTCGTGCCGCATTTCTTCAATCACCAGACCCACCACCGCGCCCAGGTCCACACGCTGCTCTCGCAGCTCGGCCACTCGCCGCCGGTGCTCGACCTGCACCGCGTGCTGAAGCCCAACCCGGCCTGACGATCTAGCGATATCCCGCCGCCTGCAGCTCGAAAAGCTCGGCGTAGCGGCCGGATTGGGCGATCAGTTCGTCGTGCGTGCCGGCGGCTTCGACCT
>CAIVDX010000189.1 GCA_903904805.1 uncultured Rhodospirillales bacterium | reverse complement strand
CTCGGCATCGTTCAGCCCCGGGATCATCGGCGCCGCCAGCACCCCGGCCGGCACGCCGGCACGCGCGAGTTCGCCGAGCGCGGCCAGCCGCCGCGCCGGTGTGGCCGCCCGCGGCTCCATCCGCCGCGCGAGTGCGGGGTCGAGCGTGGTGATCGAGATATAGACCCGCACCAGATTTCGGTGCGCCATCCGCGAGAGAATATCCAGATCGCGCAGCACGCCGGAGGACTTCGTCACGATCCCTACCGGATGATTGAACCGTTCCAGAACCTCCAGAATAGAGCGGGTGAGTTTCAATGTGCGCTCAACCGGCTGATACGGATCGGTATTGCTGCCCAGTGCGATGGTGCGTGGCACGTAGCCCGGCTTGCGCAGCTCGCGCTCCAGCAGCTCGGCAACTTCCGGCTTGTAGACAAGCTTGGTTTCGAAATCGAGCCCCGGCGAATAGCCGAGATAGGCATGCGTCGGCCGCGCGAAGCAATACACGCAGCCATGCTCGCAGCCGCGATAGGGATTGATCGATCGGTCAAACCCGATATCCGGGCTGCGATTATAGCTCAGCGCGGATTTGGTGGCATCGCGCAACAAGGTGGTGGGCAGCGGCGGCAGCTCGGTGAAATCGGCGGCGATGGTGCCCCAGCCATCATCGAACGGGCTTGAGGCGGTGGCATCGAATCGCACCGCGGGGCTGTGCACCGCGCCGCGTCCGCGCCGCGGCGGCGGCACCAGCGCCGCGGCGCAGGGCTCGTCGATCTCCAGATGGTTGTGCGTGCTGTCCAGCATCGTCCGGCCCTCTGTTCCAACAGGCGTTCTTGGTCTGTTCCATCGAACCTTCGCCCATGAAGGGGCGCAAGGTCAAGAACAAAAAAAGAACACCCGCGGTGGGGCGAACGCGGCCAAAAAAATGCAGCCAGAACCTAGCCGGCCGGGCGCAGATGCTCCTGCAGACGCGGCATCAGCTCCACCAGATTGCACGGCCGGTGCCGCGCATCGAGCTGCCAGCGCAGGATCTCGTCCCAGCCATCCTTTACCGCGCCGGTGCTGCCGGGCAGGGCGAACAGATAGGTGCCGCCGGCCACCGCCCCCAGCGCGCGCGACTGCATGGTGGAGGTGCCGATCTTGGCGAAGCTGATCATGCGGAACAATTCGCCGAAGCCCTCGATGCGCTTCTCCAGCACGCGCTCGAACGCCTCGGGTGTCACATCCCGCCCGGTCACGCCCGTGCCGCCGGTGGTGATCACAACGTCAATGGAACGATCGGCAATCCATTGCCGCAGCATGGCCTCAATCTGGTCGGTATCATCCCGCAACAAGCTGCGCGCGGCGACGTGATGGCCGGCTTCGGTGATGCGCCCGCACAACGCGTCACCCGACGTATCATTCGCGGCGGTGCGCGTGTCCGACACGGTGAGCACGGCGATGTTGACCGCGACGAAAGGTTTGGACTCATCGATGCGTGACATCCGGCGAAGCCTCCTGCTGGCGATGGTCGCAGATGTGGCAGCGTTCGGCGGGTTTTTCAACTCGCATGCAGGCATCAGCCGATCTGGCGATGCGGTGCTAATGCAGTGTCGTGCCGGCCGGTCGTTCGGCGACGGAGAATTTCGGCCAGGCACCGGCGGCAAGTTCGTCAAGTCCTGTGGGTTTGGTGTGCATGCGCGCGGCATACATCCACGATGTCCGCAACACGTCGCTCACGAAATGCCGTGTCTCATCGAGGGGAATCGTCTCGATGAACAGCATCGGATCGTCACCGGCACGACCATCATCGATCCATTTCTGCAGGTTTCCCGGGCCCGCATTGTAGCTTGCGATCAGCCTCACGAGATTGTGTCCCACCACATCCATGCGCGCGAGATATTGCAACAGCCGTTGCCCCATCTCGATATTATAGCCCTGCTCCTGCAGCCGCTCGGCGATCCCCTCGGTGTTGCTGCTGCCGTTGATGAAGGCGATCGTCTGTGGACGCAGCTGCAGCAATCCGCGCGCGCCGACGCGTGAGACCGCACCATTGTTGAAGTTCGATTCGATCCGCGCGATCGCATAAAGCAGCGGCGGATCGACGCGCAGCGCGCTGCTCGGGGCAAGATTGGGCAGCGGAAAACGCGCGTCATCGCGCAGCCGGCCGTCGCGCTGCTCTTCCAGACCTGCCAGTCGGGAACTGATGCGATCCAGCCCCGCGCCGCGCGCGATCAGCAGCACCGCGCGCGCGAGCGCGGCATTGTTGCGCAGCATCGGCCACAGGCTGGCGAGTTCGGCCTGTGCGCGATCGGGCTGACCGACCTGCAGCCAGGCGAACGCGCGCAGCCCCGCCGGCTGCGCGGCCACCGCGTCGATGTCCGCCGCACCCAATGTGGCGCGATCCTCGACAAAGCCGATATCGCTGCCGATCGCCCGCGCGCCGAGCAGGCCATAGAGCGTGCGTGGCTCCGCCGCGGCGCGACGCATCCAGGGGCTGTAGCCGGCCGGGTCACCAGAGCGCAGATGCGCCCGCGCCGCCCAGAAGGCCGCCGCGGCCCGCTGCGCCGGCGAGGCGATCGCGGCATGCCAGGCGCCCTCGAAATGTGCAGCAGCGGCCGGCAGATTGTCGGATCGCCATGCCGCGAGGCCGGCGGCGAAGCCGGTGAGCGCGGCCTGGGGCGTGCGCGTGCCAGCACTCTCCGCGATCGCCGCGACCGCCGTGTCAGCACCCGCGATCAACGCGACCTGCGCGGCCTCGCCGGCCAACTCAGCCTCATAAGAGGGCGTAATGTGTGCGCCGCGCAACAGATGCAGAACCATATCGGCGCGGCCGCGTCGGGCGGCATCGAACACCGATCGCTCGAGCTGCGGATTCCGGTTTTGGCCAAGCGAGGGAAGCGCATCCTCGGGATCAGGGTGATCGCCCGGATCGCGCGCAGGCAACACCGGCGCCGCCGCGCCCTTGGGCAGTTTGGCCGCGATCAGCGCATGGATCGCCGCCGCCTCGGGCAGCGGCGCATAGCGGTCGAACCAGTCCTGCAACTCCGGCAGGGAGGCGATCTCGGGCCGGCGGACATAGCGGTCGGCCAGCAGGCCGCCGATCAGCAATTGGTTGCCAAGCTCCGCCTGCACGGCGCGGGCGCGCTCGATGTCGCCACTGGCATGGGCAGCGATGATCTGTCGCACGCGCTCGGCGTCGGACGCCGAGAGCGGACGTGGCAACGGGACGGCGTCATCGTGCAACCGCAGCCGGGGCGGGACGAAGGCGATATCCTCGGATAGGGCCGTGGGTTGCGCACCGGCAGTGCCGGCTGCCCCCGCCAGAAGCACAACGCCGGCGGCAAATGCCGTGGCGTGGGTGATCCGACGCGGGCCGGTTGAAGAGCCTCGCATGGGGCTCCCCTACACAGACCGAACCGCTGCCGCAAGTCGGCAATGGTTAACAACCTCCTATTGACACTGATGAACGGCGCACTGTCAAGGGGTTAGCCCCCGAAAAAGCGTCATCACGATTCTGTGAGATCGGCCTCAGCCGGCGTCCGACGCGTCCGAGTCCAGCGCGGTGCGCAGCGCCAGCATGTCCATCCAGGCCTCCCGCTTGGCTGCCGGCGTGCGCAGCAGATAGGCCGGGTGCAGGGTCGCCAGCGCCGGCACGGGCGCCTCCAGACCGGGCACCGCCAGGGGCAGCCATTGCCCGCGCAGCCGCCGAATCCCCAACTGGCTGCCGCTCAGGCTGCACGCCGCCAGCTTGCCCAGCAGCAGCACCCGCCGCGGCCGCGTGAGCGCCAGCAGCCGCCACATGAAGGGCAGACACAGCGCCACCTCCTGGTCGGTGGGCGTGCGGTTGCCCGGCGGACGCCAGAAAATAATGTTGCTGATCAGATAGTTGGAACGATCCAGGCCAACCGACCCCAGCATCTTGTCGAGCAGCCTGCCAGACGCGCCAACAAACGGCCGACCCGCGCGATCCTCCTCCGGGCCGGGCCCCTCGCCGATCACCAGCAGGCCGGCCGACGGGTTGCCATCGGTGAACACCAGGTTGGTGGCGGTGGCGCGCAGGGCGCAGCCATCGAAGCCGGCCAGCGTGGCGCGCAACGCCTCAAGGCTGGTGGCCGAGGCGGCCAGCTGCTCGGCCTGCTGAATCGGGGCCGACGCGGCCAGTGCGGGCCGTGGCGCGGCCTTTGGGCGCCCCGGCGCGAGCGATGTGTCAGCCGCCGGCGCCTGCGGCATGGCAAAGCGCGCGCGCGGCGCATCCTCCAGCGCCTCGTCGACCCCCCACTCCACCAGCGTCCGCAACGCCGCCACAGCATCCATGCCCCATCATGGCAGCCCGACCGGCAGCGGGCCAGAGCGCCCGTCCGGCCAGGTCGGACCGCGACATCGGCGCGGCCATCCCCACATGGCAGTTTCGTCCCGCCTATATTAGGATCGCCCGATGCTGACATCTCCGCGCCCCGCGCCGTGCCGTGCCGCCACTCTGATCGCCCTGGGCGTTGGCCTGGCGCTCGCCATCGCCGGCACGCCTCCGGCACACGCCAAAACCGCCCCCGCGCCGCGCGCCACCGCGCACGAGGCCGCCGGCGCCTTCGGCAATTTCCTCACCGGCCAGCTGGCGATGGTCCAGGTTGACATCCCCACCGCGGCCGACCGCTATCTCGCCGCCCTTGCCGACGACCCCACCCAGCCGGAGCTGCGCACCCGCGCGCTGATCGCCGCCGCGGTCGCCGGCCGTCCGGAGGCGCAGAAGCTGGCGCATCTGCTGCCCACCAACCCGGCCTCGATCATGCTGCTGGGCAATCTGGACGCGCGCGACGGCCACTGGCCGGCGGCCATCGAGCGGATGCGCAGCATTCCCGACAAGGCCAGCGGCACCATGCTGCGCCCGCTGCTCACCGCCTGGGCCCAGCAAGGTGCCGGCCGCACCGACGACGCTCTGGCCACGCTGCGCGACGCGATCGCCCGCAATGCGCGGCTGAAGGGCCTGTTCCAGCTGCACATGGCGCTGATCAACGACCTCGCCGGCCGCAACGGCGAGGCCGCCCGGCTCTACGCGCTCGCCCAGGGCAATGAACTCACCATCGGTCTGCGCGTCGGCCAGATGCTCGCCAGCTGGGAGGCCCGCCAGCAGCGCGGCAGCATCGAGGCCAGGCCAGGCGACGCCGTCGAGCGCCGCCTCGCCGAGCGCATGTCGCCCGCCGATCCCACCCTGCTCGCGCTGCCCGCGCTGGAGCGCGCCGCCACCCAGCGCGCCGTCCGCTCCGCCCGCGATGGCCTCGCCGAGACCTACCTGGCGGTCGGCGCCGCCCAGCACCAGGCCAAGGCCGACGACGCCGCCCTGCTGCTGCTCCGCCTCGCACTCGACATGCGGCCCGATTTCACCCCCGCCCGCCTGCTGCAGGCCGACATCGTCGCCGCCCGGCACCAGCCGCAGGCCGCGCTCGATGCGCTGGCGCAGATCCCCGCCGACGATCCGCTGGCCCCGGTGGTCCGCCTCCGCCGCGCGGTGCTGACCAACACGCTCGGCCATCTTGACGACGCCGTCACCCAGCTGCGCGCGATGGCCGCCGACTTCCCCGACCGGCCCGAACCGCTGGAGCAGCTCGCCGACCTGCTGCGCGCCGACGGCCAATTCGCCAAGGCGGCGGAAACCTACGGCGCCGCCCTGGCCCGGCTGAAGCCGTTCGATCCCACCGCCTGGGGCCTGTATTTCCAGCGCGGCATCTGCTTCGAGCGCGCCGGCGACTGGGCGAAAGCCGAGCCCGATCTGCAGCACGCGCTGGAGCTCGCGCCGAACAACCCCTCGGTGCTGAACTACCTCGCCTATAGCTGGGCCGACAAAGGCCAGCACCTCACCCGCGCCCGCCAGATGCTCGAGCATGCCGCCATCATGCAGCCGGACAATGGCGCGATCATTGACAGCCTGGGCTGGGTGAAGCTGCGCCAGGGCGATGTCAACGGCGCCATCGACCTGCTGGAGCACGCGGTCGAGATGGAATCCGAAGACCCCACCATCAATCTGCATCTGGGCGACGCCTATGCCCGCGCCGGCCGCAAGCTCGAGGCGCTGTATCAATGGCGCCGCGCCATCACCCTCAAGCCGGAACCCGCCGAGCTCGCGCACGCCCAGGCCGAGGTCGCCGAGGCCGAGGCCGCCTTCGCCGACGCCGCCGCCCAGGCCAACCAGGCCACCCCGGCACCCACCGCCAACTGAGCCCATGACGCCGGACCAGCCAGCCGCGCTCGCGCCGGCCAAGATCAACCTGTACCTGCATGTCACCGGCCGCCGTGCCGATGGCTATCATCTGCTCGACTCGCTGGTGGTGTTCGCCGGCGCGGCCGACCGCCTCTCGCTGCGCCCCGCCGACGGGCTCGCGCTGACCCTCTCCGGCCCCTTCGCCGCCGGCCTGGTCGCCGAGCCCGACAATCTGGTGCTGCGCGCCGCCCGCGCCCTGGCCGAGGCCGGCGGGATTGCGCCCCATGCCAGCCTGCATCTGCAGAAGTCGTTGCCCGTCGCCTCCGGCATCGGCGGCGGCTCGGCCGACGCGGCCGCCGCCCTGCGCCTGCTGCGCGCCGCCTGGGGCGTCGCCATCGCCGACACCGACCTGGCCACCCTCGCCCTGCGCCTGGGCGCGGACGTGCCGGTGTGCCTGCCCAGCCGCCCCGCGCGGATGGGCGGGGTGGGCGAGATCATCACCGCGGCACCCACCATCCCGCCCTGCGGCATGGTGCTGATCAATCCCGGCATCGCGCTGCCCACCCCAGCGGTGTTCCGCGCCCGCACCGGCGGCTTCTCCCCGCCCGCCACTTTGCCCACCGGCTGGCCCAACGCCGCCGCGATGGCCGCCGATCTCGCCACCACCGCCAACGACCTGCAACATGCGGCGATCGGCCTGTGCCCCGCCATCGCCGAGGTGCTGGCCGCGCTGGGCGCGAGCGCGGACTGCCTGCTCGCCCGCATGAGCGGCTCCGGGGCCACCTGCTTCGCGCTCTATCCCTCCGCCGGGCAGGCCCTTGCCGCGGCCACCGCCCTGGCGCGCCCGGGCTGGTGGGTCTGGGGCGGGGGTCTGCATTCCACCGGCGAGAGCGTGCCCGATGATGTTTGAACCGGGGATCACGCTCCAGGCGTTTGTTTGGGCGGGCAAGTTTGCCGGATCATGGGAAGAACATGCGCCGCTGTTGCCCTAAGTCTTGCGGGAACGCGGGGCGCCGCCTAATCACACGGCGCTGGTGGGGCGTCGCCAAGCGGTAAGGCAGCGGATTTTGATTCCGCCATGCGGAGGTTCGAATCCTCCCGCCCCAGCCACCATCCGGGAGAAACGATATGTCCGCGCATGAGGGTCAACAGGCCCAGGTCGCCAGCTGGTTCGCCCCGCAGGCCACCAACTACGTCACCTCAACGGTGCATTCCCAGGGCCCGGATCTCGACCAGCTCGCCACCGCCCTCGCGCGCGTCGCCCCCGCCAGTGTGCTCGATATCGGCACCGGCGGCGGCCACGCCGCCTATCTCGCCGCCGCCCATGCGCGCAGCGTGGTCGCCTGCGACCTGCTGCCGGAAATGCTGCGTGTGGTGGAGGCCGAGGCCGCCCGGCGTGGCATCACCAATCTCACCACCGCCCAGGCGCCCGCCGAGAAGCTGCCCTTCGCCGACGCCAGCTTCGATGCGGTGATCACCCGATTTTCCGCCCATCACTGGTCCGACCTGCGCGCCGGCATTGAAGAGGCCGCGCGCGTCTGCCGGCCCGGCGGCACCGGGATCTTCATGGATGCTGCCAGTCCCTTCGGAAGCCCCTTCGGCAGTTTGGGCGATGCGGCGATGGACACGTTCCTGCAGACCATCGAGCTGCTGCGCGATCCCAGCCATGCGCGCGACTATACCGAGGCCGAGTGGCGCGCCGCCCTCACCGATGCCGGCTTCCACGTGACCTCGGTGATCTGGCGCAAGCTGCGCCTGGATTTCCCCAGCTGGATCGCCCGCATCGGCACCCCGCCGCTGCACGCCCAGGCGATCCTCGCGCTCCAGAAAGGCGCCTCCGAGGCGGTGCGGAAACATTTCGGCCTGGAATCAGATGGCTCCTTCCTGCTGGACACCATCGCCATCGAAACCACGCGCTGAACTCCCAGAAGTTCTGCGCGCCGGTCGGTGAACGCCACGACCGGCTCGCCGGGCGAGCCTGCCCGCATTCAGGTGATCCGGCGGGAACGTCATTTCCAACCGGATCACCATCGAACGCAGCGTGATCGCTAGTTGCTTGGTCCCTTGGAGGCTGACGCAGCCTCTTCCATGCGCTTGGTCATTTCGGCTTTCACCGCATCGAGGTTGAAGCTCGCGCCTCGCTGCATGGGTGGAAAATCGAGGAAGGTCTGAAGTTCCTTGCCGACCACCTGTTGCACGAAGACAAAGCGCCAGAACTGGAATTTGAACCAATCGAAATACTGCTGCCCGCCGTCCTTGGTGCCATTGTTTGGCCAGCCGGTGCGCTCGAAAGGATCCAGTCGGAGATTGGTGATGTAGGGCACATCGGGATGCGTCTTCTCGCCCAGCCAGCCATGCGGCTGGTCGATGAATCGGAACTTATAGTCGTCGATTCGCACGGCACCGACGGTGCTTTCGCCGAGATAGAATATCTCGTGGCGCGCCGAAGGGCCTTTGCCGGTGATCGCGGCCATCTGGTCGTAGCCATCAAGGTGGTTCTTGAAGGTTTTATCGCCAAGCTTGACGCCCTTAAGCAACTGCTCGGTGATGTTTGGATTGCCAGCCGCGTTGAGGAAGGTCGGATACCAGTCCATGCCGGAGAAGATCCCGTTCTGGACGGTGTCGGCAGGCACATGGCCGGGCCAGCGAAGGATCGCCGGGACGCGGAATCCGCCCTCCAGCACAGTGCCCTTCGACTGCGCGAAGGGAGTCTGACCGCCGTCCGGCCAGGTGAAAACCTCGGTTCCATTGTCCGTCGTGAACAGGACGATGGTGTTGTCGTCCTCGCCCATGTCCTTGATCTTTTTCATCACGAGGCCGATGTCGTCATCGAGTTGGGCCATACCGGCCTCCTCCTCGGACCACCCGTTTTCGGAATTGCGCATCGCCTCGTATTTTGGCGACAGATGCGTAACAATGTGCATCCGGGTGGGATTGAGCCAAACGAAGAAGGGCTTGCCGTCCTTCTTTGCCTTGTCCATGAACTTCAGCGCCAGATCGCGGATTTCGTCATCCACCGTTTCCATGCGCTTTGGATAAAGTGGCCCCGCATCCTCGATCTTTTGCTTGCCGATACGACCCCAGCGCGGCATTTCCGTCGCGTCGTCCACGTTGGTCGCATAGGAATGCACCATATTGCGTGGACCGACGACGTTGAGCAGCGCCTGCGGGTAGTTCGGGTGCGCCGGATCCTCCATCGCATCAAGGTGGTAGAGATAGCCGAAGAACTCGTCGAACCCATGCACGGTCGGCAGATATTCGTTGAGATCGCCAAGATGATTCTTGCCGAACTGGCCGGTTGCGTACCCTTGCACCTTGAGCGCATCAGCGATGGTGCTGGCTTCCTCAGGGATGCCGATCTTTGCACCGGCTTGCCCGACGGTGGTCATTCCGGTCCGGATCGGCAATTCGCCGGTGATGAAGTTTGCCCGTCCCGCCGTGCAACTCGCCTCGGCGTAATAATCGGTGAACAGCATGCCTTCCTTGGCGATCTGGTCAAGATTCGGCGTGCGGCCTGCCATCATGCCGCGATGATAGGCTCCGATGTTCCACATGCCGATGTCGTCGCCCATGATCACGACGATATTGGGCTTCCGCGCGGATGCCGCTTGCGCCTGCGCGTCGGCGGCACTTGGCAGCCCGATCAAAGCGGACGCTGCAAGAAGGATTGTTGCTTTGAAAGCGACCCGGAAGGATGGAAACAGCCTGGCGGCTGCGCATGGTTCTTTGTTCATTATGATCTTCCCCAATACCCAGTTTCGGCGCGTCCGGACTACTCTAACGCGGCTGTACTCAGCTTGTGTGGATATTTCCGCCTGCCGCAAGGGAAAAGCGGAGGGATATTGGCTGTCGCAGAAAGCTGTTTTGCGCAATCGATGGCTTCAGGAAAGAAGACCCTGCCTCACTTCGGCTGGTTGCCCTTGAGCATGCGCCGCCGAAACCGCGCCTCGATCTCCACCCGGTTCCAGCGCGGCGCCGCATAGCCCAGATGGTAGGATGGCCGGGGGATTTTGCCGCGGCCCAGCATGTAGGACAGCTCATGCGGCCGCACGCCGAGAAAATGGGCGAGGCGCTCGCGGTCCCACCATCGCTGGGTCAGGGGTTCGCTGTGGGGAGGCGCGCCAGTCGGGCCGGCATCCTGCGTCGGGTCGTCGGCGTCCGGCGAGACTGTCATCGTCACCTCACGTAAACGTCATACTCCAACGCGAGGCAGGCACGGGGTCAACCCGGATTCGCCGCCGGAGCGCGCAGGTGAGGGGTTGCGCGCCCAGCGAGGGCGCGGTCCGAGATGTCAGAGTGAATATCGCGGTGGCCCGCGCGCCAGTGCGCGCCGAAACCCCCCGCGCGCCAGTGCGCGCCGAAACCCCAGCGCGTCAGTGCGCGCCGAAACCCAGAAAGCCGGCCTGCGGGTTGGGCGTGCCGGTGTCGTTCGCATATTGCCGAACCGGGGCGGCGGCCGGTGCACTCGCCGCGCGGGGGGCGTGGGCCTGCACCGGCGCGGCCACCGGATAAGGCGAACTGACCTTGGCGGACACCCTCGGCGTCACGCCCTTGCCGGCCTTCGCCATCGCCGCGCGGTGACCACCATCGGTGCCCTGCAAGGCGATCAACATGAAGGTGATCTTGTCGCGGTCCAGATCGACCGACAGCTCCAGCGGCGTCATGCCCAGCACGTTGCGGGCGGACAGATCGGCGCCATGTTTGATGGCTTCCTGCGCCACCGCCACGTCACCGCGATTGATCGCGTCGAACAGCTGCTCGTTCGGGTTCATGTCGGCGATCGGCTTCGAGGGGTCGGCCACCGGGCTGTCATTGGCGTGCGAGCCGGGCACCGCACCGGGCGCCGGCCCCTCGGCCTTGGGCTTGTCCGGCGAGGGCAGGGTGCGCGGCCCATAGCCGCCCACCGTCTGGGTGCCGCCGGTCGCGGGCGCGGCCATCGCGCCGGACATCGGCAGCAGCAGCATGCCGGTGAGAAGGGCAGGGGTCAGCAGGGCGATGGAGATTTTCATACCCTCAATATAGCCCGATCGCCCAACCATTCAAAGCGGCCCGGCACGATTGAGCCACCAGAAGCCCAGATTCAGCCAGCTGGCATAGCTCACCCACAGCATTGTCGGCGCCATCAGCATCCCGGCCAGCCGCCGCACCCGCCAGAACCGCCAGGTCACCACCCCCAGCGAGGCCAGAAAGGCGAGGATCACGCCCAGCCCAAGCGCGGGGTTGCGCAGCCCGAAAAACGCCACCGACCACAGCGCGCCGATCAGCAGCTGCCAGCCCCAGGCGCGCAGCTCCCGCCGCACCGGCCGAACATCGCCATCCCGCCAGACCAGCCAGCCCGCCGTGCCCATCAGCACGTAGAGCAGCGTCCAGACCGGCGCGAACAGCCAGTCCGGCGGATTGCCCGGCGGGGCGTGCAGCGTGTGATACCAGCCCGCGATCGCCGGCGCGGTCAGCGCGCCTCCCACCGAGCCGACCAGCAGGCACAGCCCGATAAAGCCCGCCAGGGCGAGCCAGGCCGAGCCGGTCATCCGGCGCTCTGTCTGTCGTGCATTGCGGAAGACACGCTCTCCCTGTCCCGTGCCGAGGCCGACCTCGGTTCACCGCAAGCGTTAGCGCCCTTCGCGCCGCCACGCCATCAGGGCGAGGCCGAGAATCAGCGGCAACGCCGCCCAGGCCGGCAGCAACGGCAGCGATGACACCCCGGTCACCACGTAATCGTGATTCCGCCGCAGCCCGATCCAGCCGCTGCCCTGCTGCTCCCGGTCCGGTTCGGTGCGCCGCAGCTCCGGCAGATGCAGCGATCCGTCGGCAGTGGCGATGAAACGGGAATCGCCGCCCGAGGCCCTCGCGATCGGATCGATCAGCATCCGCGTGGCGCGCAGATCGGCGATTTCATGCGGGTTCGCCGCGCCCGAGGCCGCATAGGCGCTGCGCGTGCCGTCATTGGCCACCCACACGCCCGGGCTGCTCGCCTCCACCGAGGCGGTCGCCAGCCCCGGCGTCGCCTGGCCCAGCACCGCCTGGCTCATCGCCACGCTCTGCTGATGCCCATCCGGATCGGTGATGGTCAGGCTCGGCGGAATATGCTCGTCGGTGCTGCGCCGGCTGACCAGCAGGCGCGACCCGGCGATGCGCGCCGACAGGCTCTCCTCCTCCAGCTCCGGCTGCTTCATCAGCCAATGCGCGATGCGCCGCAGCAGCTCCGCCTGCGGCCCACCGCCCTCATGCCCACGCGCCCACAGCCACACCTGGTCCGACAGCAGCATCGCCGTGCGCCCCTGGCCGAACCGGTCCAGCACCAGCAGCGGATCGCCCCCGGGGCCGGACATCAGCGCCTGCCCATGCACCCCCACCGGATGAATGGCGCGATACCAGCTGCCCCAGCTCGCCGGCCCGCTCGCCTGCCAGCCCGGCAGCCCCTCGGTCACCGGATGGCGCTGGCCCAGCGAGGTGATCGCCGGGCGGAACGCCTCATTCACCAGCTCGCCGGGAAACGCCGGCAGGGCAGGGGCCAGCGCGGTGGTCGCCAGTGTCTGCGGCGAGGCATATTCCGGCCCCACCGACATCAGCAGCGCGCCGCCATTGCGCACATATTCGGCGATGTTGTGCAGATATTGCTGAGGCAGAATCCCGCGATTCTGGAACCGGTCGAGGATGATCAGATCAAAGTCGCGGATCTTCACCTGGAACAGTTCGCGCACCGGAAAGGCGATCAGCGCCAGCTCGTTCAGCGGCGTCAGATCATCCTTTTCCGGCGGCCGCAAAATGGTGAAATGCACCAGATCGACCGACGGGTCCGCCTTCAGCAGCCGCCGCCAGGTCCGCTCGCCCTGGTTCGGCTCGCCCGAGACCAGCAGCACCCGCAGCCGGTCGCGCACCCCGTTGATGCTGGCCACCACCCGGTTGTT
>CAIVDX010000188.1 GCA_903904805.1 uncultured Rhodospirillales bacterium | reverse complement strand
GACGGCATGTTCCGCCATCGGTTGAACCCGGACACGCTAACGATCCAGCGCGTGCCGGAAGGCCATTGGGAAGGCGTGCTGAAGGATCTCATCACACGCCACGTCGCCGAGACCGACAGCCGCTACGCCGCCATGTTGCTTCATGAATGGGAAGCCACCATCAAGCGCGTCTGGTTCGTTGTGCCGAAGGAATATGTGAAGTACCTGCCCTCACCGCTGCCCGCACTGGAGGAAGCCAAGCGCGCCTGATCGAAACAAGGGCCGGATTCGCGCCGGCAGGATCGGTGCGAAATCCGGCCAGTCCTATCTTGGCGACGCGGCAAACCATGCGATAAGCACGGGCTATGCGCGTCCTGCATCATCTTCCGTTGTCGCCCTATAGTCGCAAGGTTCGCCTTGTGCTGGCCGAGAAGCGTCTGGCGTTCGAACTGCGCACGGAGCGGGTGTGGGACCGGCGCGAGGAATATCAGCGCCTCAACCCCGCCGGCACCGTGCCCACGCTGGTGGACGAGAACGGGCTGATCGTGCCCGATTCCGGCGTGATCTGTGAATATCTCGAGGAAATGTATCCCGACACGCCAATGCTCGGCCGCAGCGTGACCGAGCGTGTGGAGGTGCGGCGCCTGGTTGCCTGGTTCGACGGCGTGTTCGCCCGCGACGTCACGCGCCCGCTCTATGGCGAAAAGATCTTCAAGCGCATGAGTGGACGCGGCAACCCAGACGCCGCCTCGTTGCGCGCCGGTTACGCCAATCTGCGTGGCCATCTGGAGTATCTCGGCTGGATCGCCGAAACCCGCCGCTGCCTGGCCGGCGGAGACTGGACGCTGGCGGACTTCGCGGCCGCCGCACATCTGTCGGTGCTGGACTATGGCGGCGACGTTGATTGGTCTGTCTCACCGGCCGCGAAGGAATGGTATGCGCGCATCAAATCCCGGTTGAGCTTCCGCGCGCTGCTGGCGGACCGGGTGCCCGGCATCGAGCCGCCAGCGCATTACGCCGATTTGGATTTCTAAAGGCGCTCAGCGGCGCCTTGCGTATTCGGCACAATCGCCGACGGCGCCTCGGCCCGTGGCAGCTGATCGGCGGTGATTGGCAGGACCGCTCCGAGCCAGAGGGCGTTGTGCAGATGATCGTTGTACGGCTCGCCGCTGTTCGGGTGGACCAGAACGGTCAAACCCTGGCGGTGCATCATCAGCCAGGGCACCAACGTAGGGAACAGTTCGGCGGCGAAGGCGACCTGATACATGCTGGTGGCATGCGGGCCCACCGGACGGTCGTGCCAGCGCCCGAGTTGCACGGAAAAGCGCGCGGCGATCTGCTCACGCAGACCTTCGGCGATCGGGCGGGTGGCCGGGCTGTAGTAGATATGGGCGTGATAGCTCGCGATCTCGGTCATTCTAGTCCACCAGTTCCTCACCATCCTCGGCGAGTTCCGCCAGGCGCAGGCCCTGGGCATAGAGGGTGACATGCTCGGCGCGCGAGAACGGGGCGGTGTCCATGAAGCGGCGGATGGAAAAGCCGGGCTCGATGGCCAACAGGCGGGCGCGCACGCGCGCGGTCTCCTCCTTCACGCCCTGCTCGCCGGTGGCGCCGAGATGGCCAAGGGCGGCGAGATAGGGTTTGCAGACAGCCGAGAAGGACGGGTTCATCTCGCTCACCCCGCGCCCGGCCGCCACCGCGCCGGCGAAGTCGCCCTTCAGCAGGGCGGCGAGGATGAAGCCGCCATCATAGAAGAAGGCGTGCGGGTCGAGCGGCGAGAGCTGCTTGTAGCGAGCCAGCCGACGCTCTGCCTCGGCCACCTCCCCCAGATAGAGCAGCGCGAAGGCGGACAGCGCCCAGGCCATCGCCATGTTCGGGTTGGCGGACAATGCGCGCTCATGCAGCGTCATCGCTTCGGCCACCCGGCGGTGCAGGAATGCGCGGACATGGCCGGCAATCGACAGAGCGCGGGCATCCTGGCCATCCAGCCGCACGGCGCGCTCGGCTGACAGCCCAGCGTCATGCATGGCGGCGGCCGCATCGTCGGCCCAGCCCTGGCCGACCTGGAACATCTGCCAATAGGCCCGCCAGGCATGGGCCGCGGCGTTGTCAGGCTCCAGCCGGGTGGCGCGGGCGAGGAACTCGCCGCCCTGCAGGAAAGCCTCGCGCTCCAGCCGGCTGATGAGCGGGATGGCGCGCAGCACCAGGTCGTAGGCGGTGGCGTCCTGCGCGGGGCGCTGGCTGGCGCGGCGGCCCTCGATCAGCAGGATTTCCGGGTCGATCTGGGCGACCACCTCGGCGGCGATCTCGTCCTGCAGGCTGAGCAGGTCGGCCGCCTCGCGGTCGAAGCGGCGGGCCCAGACAACCTGATTGCCGCCGCGCAGATGCAGCAGACGCGTGGTGATGCGCAGCCGGTCGCCGACACGTTGCACCGTTCCGTCGAGCAGGAAATCGATGCCGAAGGTGCGGCGGATGGCGGTCTCATCACGTGATTGCTCGGCGTAGCGGGCGAGCGAGGTGGAGCTGACCAGAAACATCCAGCGGAAGCGCGCGAGCGCCGCGGTGATCTCCTCGGCGAGGCCCTGACCCAGATGCGCCTCGGCTGCCGAGGTGCCGACGAGTTGCAACGGAAGCACGCCAACGCGCGCGCCGCCGCGCTGGCCGGCCGGTCGCGGCTCGGGCGGGGTGGGCGTCGTGCCGGAGGACACGCTGGGCTGGCCAAGCCGACCGGCGCGGATTTCGCCCAGCAGCTTGTTGGTTTCGGCCGACGGCGTGGCGTCCAAAAGGTCGGCCAGCGCGGCGCGACAGCGCTCGAAGGCCTGGATCGCCATACCGCGCTCGCCGCGGGCGGCATGGGCGGCCATGAGCGCGCGCCAGGCGCCCTCGTGGCTGCGGTCGATGCCGAGCAGTTGGTTGGCGACGGGGATGGCCTGTTCGGGTTCGACCTGGGCGCGCAACAGCGCCTCGGCGACATCGCGCGCGCGGTCGCGCAGGCGCTCGCGCTCGGTGACCAGCCAGCCATCGAAGCCGGGGTCCACGCCATCGAGCCCTTCGAGCAGATCGCCATCCATCAGCGCCAACGAGGCCGGGTGCGCGGTGGTGGCGCGCTGCACCTCCTCAACGTCGGTCCAGACGGTGCCGGGCAGGATGCCGATCTGGTCGCGCGAGATGGAGAGGATGGGCAGGCCAACGGGGGCCAGCGCCTCCTGCAGCCGGTGAATCTCCTGCCGCAATGACGCGCGGGCGAGATCTTCCGGCCGGCGGCTCCAGAGCATTTCGGCCAGGCGGGCGCGCAACACCGGACGCGGGGCGGACATCGCAACGACGGCGAGCAGCGCACGGGTCTTGCGGCCGGTGGGCAGGACGGAATCCGAATTCACCGTCCAGGCTTCCATCTGCCCGATCAGCCGCAGGCGCAGTGCGGTGCGCTCGCCGGCGTTGGTGTCGTTCTGGCGAAGGGCAGGCTGGATTTTCTTGCTCTCCGGTCAGACGGCCACAGAATCAGGCGCGGAACGAGATCGCGGCCTTCAGCATCATCGGCCGGACATCGCCACCCCAGGCATCGGCAACTCTCTGTAACCAGTATTCCGCTTGTATCGGCGCCCCTGCAATGATTTGTGCCAGGGGTTCGAGGTAAATTCGTTCATCGTCGCCATTTTGATTGAGCCGCGCCCGCGCACGCAGACCCTCGGCGGCGATGGTGACGAGTTCGCCGGCGAGATCGCGCAGTGTGCCCGAGCCCCAGGGTGCGCCGAGGCCCTGGCGGGGGACGACGTTGCGCAGCGCGGCGTACTCCTGCCATGGCCGCACGGAGGCGAGCTTCAATGCCGCTTCGAGCGCCGCCGCGTCATACAAGAGGCCCACCCAGAAGGCCGACTGTGCCAGCATCATCTCGGGCCGGCCGGCATCCGCGCCGCGCATCTCCAGGAAACGCTTGATGCGCACATCGGTGAAGGCGGTGGTGACGTGGTCGGTGAAATCGCTCATCGTCGGGCGCTGACCGGGCAATTCAGGCAGCTTGCCGTCGAGATAGGCGCGGAAGGATTTGCCGGCGAGGTCGATATACCGGCCATCGCGATGGATGAAGTACATAGGCATGTCGAGCAACCATTCGGCGTAGCGCTCGAACCCGAAGCCAGGCTCGAAGAAGGCCGCGGGCATACCGGTGCGATCGGGATCGGTGTCGTTCCAGACCTGCGCGCGGAACGACAGATAGCCGTTCGGCTTGCCCTCGGTGAAGGGCGAGTTGGCGAACAGGGCGGTGGCGACAGGCTGCAGCAGCATCGAGGCGCGCAGCTTGCGCACCATGTCGGCTTCCGAGGCGAAATCCAGATTCACCTGCACGGTGCAGGTGCGCTGCATCATATCGAGCCCGAGATGGCCCATTTTGGGCATGTAGGCGCGCATGATCTTGTAGCGGCCCTTTGGCATCCAGGGCATCTGCGCGCGGGTGGCGAAGGGATGAAAGCCGAGCGGGGCGAAGCCAAGGCCAAGGCGGTCGCCGATCTCGGCAACATCGGCGAAATGCCGGTCCATTTCCGCCTTGGTCTGGTGCAGATCGGCCAGAGTTCCGCCGGAGAGCTCGAACTGGCCGGCCGGCTCCAGCGAGATCGATCCACCCGCGCCCTTCAGCCCGATCAGGTTGCCGGCGTCCTCGATGCTCTCCCAGCCACCCTGCGCCTGCATGCCATCCAGCATCGCCTTGATGCCGTGGGGCTCGTAGGGCGGCGGGGTGAGGTCGTCGCGGCGAAAGCCGAATTTCTCGTGCTCGGTCCCGATGGTCCATTCGGAGGCGGGTTTGCAGCCGGCCGCCAGCCATTCGACCATCGGCCTGGTCGAGCTGATCGGGGTCTCGTCGACCTCGCCGGGGTTGGACATGCTGCTTCCTGCGCTCGCTACGGGTCAGATCGGAAACGCCCGCGCCTGGATATTCCCCACCTGGAGCAGGGTCAGTCCGGCGATGGCGGCGGTCTCGGCGCGCAGGATGCGTGGTCCGAGCGTCACAGGCTCTACAAAGGCATGTCGGCGCAGCGCGTCAAGTTCCGCCGCCGAAAAGCCTCCCTCGGGGCCGACCAGCAGACCGCCCTGCCGCGCGGGAAACGGCGCGTCGCCGATCCGCTCAACGGCCGCGGCGAGGGTCCGATCGGCAGGCCAGTTTGATAACAATTCCGGCAGGTTCAGCGGCTCGGCGACATCCGGGATGGTCAGCCGCTCGCATTGTTCCGCGGCCTCCATGGCGATCGCGCGCAGGCGGTCGAGATTGACGCGGTGCGCCTGGCCATGCGCTGTCAGCACAGGCAGGATGCGGGCAGCGCCGAGCTCGGTGGCCTTCTGCACGACAAGGTCGGTGGTGTCTCGCTTGAGCAGTCCAAACACGAGCCACGGCCCGGGCTCCGCCGATTGCGGGCGCAGCAGCGCGGTGGCGCGAAATGTCGCGCGGTGTTTGCCGACAGCTTCGATCTCGCCGGCCCACTCGCCGTCACGCCCGTTGAACAGCACGACAGGGTCACCGCGACCGCGCCGCAGAACGCCGGACAGATAATGCGCCTGACCCTCGCGGGCCGGCAGCTCGGCGCCCTCGGACAGGGCGGCATCGACGAACAGTCGGATTGACGTGGCCATGATGGCGGGAGAGTACACACCATGACCGCGCCCGCTAATCCCCTCCCCTCCGGCCATACCGACATCCGCGCCTCCGGCTGGGTGGCGCGGCTGCCATCGGCATGGCGGCCCTATGTGCTGCTGGGTCGCTTCGACCGGCCGATCGGCGCCTGGCTGCTGTTCCTGCCGGGGCTGTGGAGCATCATCCTCGCCCGGCCGGGGCTCGGCGACGGCATCCGGCTGATCGCGTTGTTTCTGCTCGGCAGCTTCGTGATGCGCGCCGCTGGCTGCGTGGTGAATGATCTGTGGGACCGCGACATCGACCGGCTGGTGACACGCACCGCCGGCCGGCCGCTGGCATCCGGCGCGATCCGCACGCGCGGGGCGCTGGCCTTCATGGTGGCGATGTCGGTGATCGGGCTGATGATCCTGCTGCAACTGAGCCCGCTGGCGCAGATCCTCGGTGTGGGCTCGCTGGCCCTGGTGGCGCTGTATCCGGCGGCGAAGCGGGTGACCTGGTGGCCGCAGCTGGTGCTGGGCTTCACCTTCGGCTGGGGCGCGCCGATGGGATATGCCGCCGGCACCGGCACGATGCGCGCTGACGGGCTGATCCTGTATCTCGGCTGCATCCTGTGGATCATCGGATACGACACGATCTATGCGCATCAGGACCGTGAGGACGACGCCATCGTCGGCATCCGTTCCACCGCGCGGCTGTTCGGGGAGCGCTCCGTGTGGTTGGTCGGCGGCTGCTATGTCGGGATGCTCATCTGCCTTGGTCTGGTCGGCGTCGTTGGCCGGCTGGATGGCTGGTACTACCCTGCCCTGCTGCCATTTGCCGCCTTGCTGATCTGGCAGATCCGTGCGCTCGACATCCATGATCCCGATCTCTGCCTGCGCCTGTTCAAGCTCAATCGCGAGGCCGGGCTGCTGCTCGCCGGCGCGCTGCTGATCGGGGTGGCATGAACGCCGAGGACTTCCTGCGCGCCAACACGCTGCTCACCCGCACCGAGCTGGTGCCGGAGATCGCTTTGTATCTCGCCACGGAAATCACCCCGATCTGGCAGGCATCGGAACAATTCCTCGCCGAGGCGAACATCGAGCCGCCCTTCTGGGCCTTCGCCTGGCCGGGCGGGCAGGCCACCGCGCGGCACATCCTCGACAACCCGCAGCTGGTCGCCGGCAAGCGCGTGCTGGATTTCGCTGCCGGCTGCGGCATCGCCGCGATTGCCGCGGCGATGGCGGGGGCCGATGTCGAGGCCTGCGAGATCGACGCGATGGCCGAGCCGGCCATCCGTCTCAACGCCGCGGCGAACAACGCGCCGGTGCGGCCGGTGATCGCGGATCTTGTGGGGGCTGACTGCCGCTGGGACATCATCCTGTGCGGCGACGTGTGTTACGAGGCGCCGATGACGCGCCACATCATGCCCTGGCTGCGCGCGATGGCCGGCGTGGCGGAATGCTGGGTCGCTGATCCCGGCCGCAACTATCTGCCCGAGCGTGGGCTCGCGCCGTTCGCCCGCTATGACGTGCCGACCAGCCTGGAGCTGGAGGATCGCACGCTGCGGACGGTCTCACTGTACCGATTATCGGCAGAGATCTGAGTCTCTGCCGGGCAAGTGATGAAAGGGCCGGCAGAGGCGGCCTGGGATCGCCAGTTTCCCGTTCAGCAAGGCCTTGACCCCACCTGCGGCGATGCCCAGCATGGTTTTGCAATTGGCAGCAAGGGGGCCGCCGATGCTGGACATTCGCAACGCCACCAAGCGATTCATCTCGCCCACCGGCACCGTCACGGCATTCGAGAACATCTCTCTCTCGGTCGGCGAAGGCGAGTTCGTCTCGATCGTCGGGCCGTCCGGCTGCGGCAAATCCAGCCTGATGAGCGTGGTGGCCGGGCTGTCCGCGCCGAACGCCGGCGGGGTGTATTTCCGCGGCCAGGCGATCCGCGGCGTGAACCGCGAGGTTGGCACCACCTTCCAGCAATCCACCCTGCTGCCCTGGCGGTCGGTGCGCGACAATGTAGGCATCGGGCTGGAGTTGCGCGGCATGGCGAAGGCAGAGCGCGAGGCGCGGGTGCGCGACACGGTGCGCCTGGTCGGGCTTGAGGATTTCATCGACGCCTTTCCCCATCAGCTCTCCGGCGGCATGGCCAAGCGGGCGGAGATCGCGCGCGTGCTCGCCACCGATCCGGTGCTGCTGCTGATGGATGAGCCGTTCGGCGCGCTGGATGCGCAGACCAAGGTGGCGATGCAGAACCATCTGCTGCATCTGCTGCAATCGCTGAGGAAATCCGTGCTGTTCATCACGCATGATCTGGAGGAGGCGGTGATTCTGTCGGACCGCGTGATCACGCTGTCGGCCCGGCCTGGGCGCATCAAGGGTGAGCATGTCATCGATCTGCCCCGCCCGCGGGACGCGCGTGATGCGCGGCTCGACCCACAGTTTCAGGATCATCTGCGCGCCGTCTGGAACGATATCGAGCCGCATGAGGCCGCCGCATGAGCAGTTCGACCATCGCGCTCGCAGACTCCGCTGAGGAGACCAGCGCACCGCCGGCCTGGCATTATCACAGCGTGGTGCTCGCCGGCCGCGTGCTGCTGCTGATCGTGCTTCTCGCACTCTGGCAACTTGCCACGCACCAGGGCTGGCTTGACCCGTTCATCGTCTCCACGCCGCTGGAGATTGGCGAGCGGCTGATCGAGATCACGCTGTCCGGCCGGTTGTTCACCGATCTCTCGGTCACGCTGCTGGAGACCTTCCTCGGCCTCGCGCTGGGCTCGGCGCTGG
>CAIVDX010000187.1 GCA_903904805.1 uncultured Rhodospirillales bacterium | reverse complement strand
CCGCCAGGCGCGCGATCAGCAGTCGCTCGGCGTCGATCCGGGTCAGCCCCAGGGCGCCGATCACCGACAGCCCGGCCGGCAGCAGCACGATCACCCCGATCGAGGCCGCCACCGCCGCCACCCCGCCCAGTGTCAGCGCCAGCGCGACCGCCTGAAAGCGCAGGAAGCCGCGCGTCTCGGTTTCCCGATAGGCCAGGTTCAGCGCCCCGATCAGCGCCCGCGCGCCCGTCGCCGCGGTCCACAGCGTCACCGCCACGCTCACCGCCAGCCCGGTGCCGAGCTGCTGCGGGGGGTGCGACAACAACAGCTGGATGCTCTGCCCGATCAGATCGACCGCCACCTCCGGCAGCACCCCGCGCAGCAGCGCCAGCTGCGGCAGCACCGTGGCGGGGTCCAGCACCAGCCCATAGACCAGCACCAGCATCGACAGGGCAGGGAACAGCGACAGCGTCGCCCAGAAGGCGCAGCCCGCCGCGGCGAGCGATGCGCGGTCGGTGCGCATCGCCGTGGCGGTGCGAATCAGCGCCGCGCGCCAGCCAGGCCAGGGCATCATTCCCGGCGATTCGGCCGATCTGCCGAGGCGGTCCGCCCTCATATTGCTGTCGTCGTCGGTCATTCCAGCCCCATGCTGCACCGCGCAAACCGGCCTCAAAGCGTGCGTTGCACTCACCGCAGAACAGAGGGCGGATTTTTGCTGGCAGCGCCACATAATTTTTCGCTTGCAGCACCCGGCGCACGGCCCTATTTGCGCCCTCCACGCAGCAACGCACGTGCCTCTGGCCCCCGCCGTCTTCGGGTTTGGTTACGCAACGACGTCAAGCGTTCTGGCAATCGTCTGGTCGCTGGTTCGTTCGACCGTTTCGTTAACCCCTCCACCGCCTTCATTGGTGGAGCACCCTATCGGAGGCTTAGTGCGATGACCCCCAAGATCGCTCGTTTCCTCTCGCAGCAGCAGCCGGCCACCCCGTGCCTGGTGCTCGATGTGGACCGTGTTGAGCAGAACTACGCCGCGCTGCGCGATGCGCTGCCGCTCGCGCACATCTATTACGCCGTCAAGGCAAACCCGGCGGCGCCCATCCTGCAGCGCCTGGTTGGCCTCGGCTCGTCGTTCGACGCGGCGAGCTGGGAAGAGATCGAGATGTGCATCGCCGCCGGCGCCCCGGCTGACAAGATCAGCTTCGGCAACACCATCAAGAAGGTGGCCTCGATCCGCCGCGCCTACGAGGCCGGCGTGCCGATGTATGCCTTCGACTCCCGTGAGGAGCTCGAGAAGCTCGCCGAATGGGCCCCGGGCAGCCGTGTGTATTGCCGCCTGCTGGTCGAGAACCAGGGCGCTGATTGGCCGCTGTCGCGCAAGTTCGGCACCTCCATCGAGCATGGCCGCGAGCTGATGATCGCCGCCGGCGAAATGGGCCTCGATCCGTTCGGCCTGTCCTTCCATGTCGGCAGCCAGCAGACCTCGACCGCTGCCTATGAGGCCGCGATCGGCAAGGTTGCCATGCTGTTCACCGATCTTGCCGATGCGGGTGTTGATCTGCGCATGGTCAATCTCGGCGGCGGCTTCCCCACCCGCTACCAGTCGGACGTGCCCGGCATCGACAGCTTCGCCCACGCCATCATGGGCGCGATGACGAGCCATTTCGGTAACGCACTGCCTGAGATCCTCATCGAACCCGGTCGTTTCATGGTCGGCGATGCGGGCGTGGTCAGCTCCGAGGTGGTGCTGGTCAGCGCGCGCGGTGCGACCGACGGCCGTCGCTGGGTGTATCTCGACATCGGCCGCTTCGGTGGTATGGCCGAGACCGAGGGCGAGTCGATCAAGTATCGCATCGCCACCGCGCATGACGGCCTCGACGACGGCCCCGTCGCCATCGCCGGCCCGACCTGCGACGGCGCGGACATCATGTATGAGCGCTCCGGCTACCGCCTGCCGCTCGCCCTGCGCAGCGGCGACAAGGTTGAACTGCTTTCCACCGGCGCCTACGTGACGACCTATGCGGCGCAGGCGTTCAACGGGTTCGCGCCGTTGGCGGAGCACTACATCTGAGGCAAGGAAAGGCCAGGGGCTAAGCTCCTGGCCTTTTGCTCACCCCGAGCAACTCCCCGCCAACACCGCCAGCCGTCTGATCATAACCGCGATGTTGTCCCGCATCGCGCTCTGCATCCCCACCGCCGGATCACCCACCGGCGCGTAGCCATAGGTCACATCCGTCTGCCACACCGTCTGCAGGCTCGGCCAATCGTCGCTCAGCGCGTAATGCACCGACACCGTCGCCGTTCCATTCGCGATCTGCTGGCTGAGGATCGTGCTCTTCAGACGAAACTGCGCATCGCCCTGACGCACCACCTCGCCCCACAGTGCCGAGGCCTCCATCTGTGACACCAGTTCGCGGTCGAACAGATCGGATGAGACGATCGGCTGACCCGCTGCCCCGCTCGTCATGCCGACCGTGCCGAACCTGTCCTGCGACGCATTGCCCACGCCCGTCGCCGGATTGATCCCCACCCGCTCCTGCTGCGTCCGAAAGCTGGAATTCGCCGTGTTGCCCGGGCCCACCTGGCAGCGCGCCTCCGGCAGTTTCTGAAACGTCGGATCGCTCGCCAGCTGATCCACACTCATCGATGCCGGCATCTGCGGCGCACAGCCCGCCAGGCCCAGCACAACGCCAACAGCCATCACCGCAATTCTACGCATTCGACATGATCCTGATCGGGGCTCCATCCATCCAGGCGGCCAGCGCCTCGGCCGTGTCCTCATACAACACTTTGAAATTGTCGGAGGTGCAATAACCCAGATGCGGCGACAGCGTCACATTTTCCAGCGTGCGCAGGATATGGTCCGCCGGCAGCGGCTCGATGTCATAGACATCCAGCCCCGCCCCGGCGATCTGCCGCGCCTGCAAGGCGGTGATCAGGGCCGCCTCGTCGATGATCGGCCCGCGCGAGGTATTCACCAGGAACGCGCTCTTCTTCATCAGCCCAAGCTCCGCGGCCCCCACCAGGCCGCGGCTGCGTGGGCCCAGCACAAGATGGATGCTGACAACATCCGCCTGCGCGAACAGCTCCGCCTTCTCCACACGCGTCACACCCGCCGCGGCCGCCGCCTCGGCGGTCAGGTTCGGGCTCCAGGCGATCACCTTCATCCCGAAGACGCGCCCGATCTCGGCCACCCGTTTGCCGATCTTGCCCAGGCCCAGCAGCCCCAGCGTCTTGCCGTTGATCACCGGCCCCAGCGTGCTCTGCCAGCGTCCTGCCCGCATCGCCCGGTCCTCGAAGGCAATGTGGCGCACGCAGGCCAGGATCAGCGCCCATGTCAGCTCCGGCGTCCCGTTGCCGCCCACACCACGATTGGACGAATGGCTTGCCACGATCCCCCGCTCCGCACAGGCCTCCAGATCCAGCGTGCGGTTGGTCGGGCCCGTCACGGCGATGAATTTCAGCCGCGGCAGCCGCTCGATCAGCGCGCGCGGCACCGGCATGCGCTCGCGGATCAGCGCGATCGCGTCGAAATCAACCAGTGCCGCCGCCGCCTCGTCCGGCACCGCCAGATTATGATGAAACGGCACCAGCTCCGCGCGGCTGCTCACCGCTGACCAGTCAGCCAGGCTCAGCGCCAGGCGGTGATAATCGTCGAGCAATGCGATGCGCATCATGGCCGTTCTCCCGTTTGCCCTCAGCCTAGCCCGGCCGGTCCACCATGCAAGACCAGCCCCCACGCCGCCGCCTGCCGCCCACTTAGTAACGGTCATGTTACGCAATGTGAAAAACTTGAAATCGACCGATCGTGAATGCAGCTCTGGTTGAAGCCGGTGCGCGATGCCGCCTACGCTGGCGTCAAACCTGGAATGACCGATGCGTGCCTCATCCCCCCACCACGGACAGTCCGGAGACGCCGCGCGCCACGCCGGTGTCAGCCGACCGGTCCTGATCGCCCTGGCCGTCGGCTCGGTCGGCCTCCTCTGGCTGATGTTGCATGTCGGCCTCGGCCCAATCGCCCAGGCGGCCGAACAGCTGGGTTGGCGCGGCTTCGGCATCGTGGTGCTGTTCCATCTTGGGCTGATCGCCGCGATGGGCTGCGCGTGGCGCCAACATGGCCCCGAGCAGGCCTCGCTCGGCGGCTTCATCCTCGGCCGCTTCGTGCGCGATTCGGCGGCCGAGGCGCTGCCGCTCTCCCAGGTCGGCGGCTTCGTCATCGGCGCCCGCGCCCTCACGCTCAGCGGCGCCACCGGCCTGTTCGCCGCCTCCTCCACCCTGGTGGACCTCACCATCGAGGCCTTCGCGAAACTGCCCTACACCGTGCTCGGTCTGCTCCTGCTGCAGATGGGCGGGGCCGCCGCCCACGGCGCCATGCTCTGGGCGATCACCGGGCTGGGCCTTGCTTTGGTGCTGCTGCCGCCCATCGCCTTCCTGGTGCTGCAGGCCCGCGGTGCCGACTGGATCGAGAAACTCGCCGCCGCGCTGGCACGCCGGATGGGCGCGAACTGGCCCTTCGACCAGGGCGCGCTGCGGGCGGAAATCACCCGCCTCTACCGCCGCCGCGGCGCGGTGGCCCGCGCCTTCTGCATCCACAGCAGCACCTGGATGCTCGGCGGCGTCGAACTCTGGCTGATGCTGCATCTGATGGGCAGCAACCTCGGCCTTGCCCCCGCCATCGTCATCGACTCGCTGCTGAACGGCCTCCGCAGCTTCGCCTTCGCCATCCCCGGCGCGCTGGGCGTGCAGGAGGCCGGCTATGTCGCGCTTGGAACATTGTTCGACCTGCCGCCGGAGGTCGCTGTCGCAATGTCATTGCTGCGGCGCGGGCGCGATCTCGCCTATGGTGTGCCGGGGGTGGTGATTTGGCAGTACGTTGAAGGGCGTCGGCTCAGGCAGCGAAGTTTTTAAGAACGCAAGAGCTTCTTTTTTGAAAAAGGGAAGCAAAAAACTTTTTCAGTTGAAGAACTCGGTTTCGGCGGCGATGTCGAAATGCCGCATGTAGGGGCGGAATTGCTCCGCCAGCGCGGCTTGGTTCAGGCCGTGCTCCTCGTAATGATATTCATGCTTCGGATAGCCGCCATTCGGCCTCGCCGCCAGATGCGCGCGCATGCGCGCATGCGTTTCGTCATCCAGCGCAAGACCGATCCGATCATAGACATGCAAGACCGTGCCGATGGGATCGGCGACCAGCTGCGTGTACTGGATATGCGTCTCACCAGGCCCGGGGCATGACTGCGCGATCATCGCCTGCGTCCCGGCCAGCCAATGCGCGCTGTCCTGCCGGCCGATCTGCATCCTGTCCACCACCCGCGCGAACGGCCGGCGCAGCACCTCGGTGAGCTTGGCCACCGACGCCAACACCTTCAGCGGGTCGCGATGCACATAGACAAGATGCGCATCCGGATAGACCCTGCGGATCGACGGCAGCGCGAACACGTGATCGGGGCATTTCAACACCCAGCGTCGCCGGCCTGCACCGACCGCCTGAACCTGCAGATGCTGCAGGAAGCGCTTGTGAAAGGCATAGGCCAGATCATGGCCCTGCGCGTCCAGCCAGGCCCGATAGCTGGGGATGGTGTGGATGGTGTCGAAGCGCAGGCTGCGAAGACAGTGCGCGGTGATCTCGGTGCATTCCTGTGTCGATGTCGCATCAAGCGGATGCAGCGCGCGAAACTCCGGCGCCAGCCAGGCGAAACTGTCGAGCTCGCGTTGGGCGATCTTGATCCGCCGATCCGGCTTGCCCGGCGGATCGATCGGCCAGGGATTGACCATTTGCCAGCAGCGCGGCGCCATCACCTGCGGGTCCGCGGCGAGCAGATTATGCAAAAAGCTGGTGCCCGCCCGTGGCACCCCGATCACGAACACCGGCCGCTCGATCGGCTGCGAGGTGATCGTAGGATCCCGCGATTCTTCCTTGTGCAATCGCAGAACATTGCCGAGCAACCGCCGCACGTCATACTGCGTGGAAAACCGCCCCAGTGCCGAAAGCCCGGCCTCATCGTCGAGCGCGTTCAGATATTGCCTGAGCGGCTCAAGCATCTCCCGGTGCGGAAATTGCGCCACCTCCGCCCGCGTGCAGGCCGCCTCGATCATCGCCGCCTGATCGAATGGCCCCTGCAATACCCCCAACGTATCGGTGACCGCATCCGCGGCCCGAAACAACCGTGTCTGAATACTCATCTCAGAGCCGCCGCTTCACCGACCTAAACAGGCAAATATTTGTTGCTTCATTTTTTCAAAAAGGAAGCGCTTGTCCTCACCCAGCCACCCCGGCCCGCCGGCACCAATAATCCCAAGCCCGGCTGAAGCCTTCCCCAGGCAGCCCATCGCTGATCCGCCCTATGATCGAATCAACCTCGCCCTTGGTGAGGAAGTTGATGGGATTACGCGACAACATCGATGCCTGCAGTTGCAAACTCGCGTTCCACTCCAGGTAATAGGCGGTATAGACCACCTCCTGGATCGATTTTCCGACCACCGTCGAGCCATGGCCACGCATCAGCACGCCATTATTGCCCGCCATGGCGTCGGCCATATCCCGCCCCATCGCCATCGAGCTGACCAGCAGATTGGTGTCGCCGAACTTGGTGCGCGTGTCCCACAGCGGCACCTCGTAGCCCAGCGTGCCGGAGGAGTGCACCACCGGGCGGATCGTCTCGCCCACCAGCCCGAACGGGATCACGCTGCGGCTGTGGCTATGCACCACGCTCTGCACCTCCGGCCGACGCTCATACACCGCGCCGTGAATGAAACGCTCGAGATAGGGCTTGCGATCATCGCCAGGTTGCTTGCTGCCGTCGAGGTCGAGCACCATGATATCCTCGGCCTCGATCAGCTCCGGCGAGCGCGCGCGAGAGAGCAGGAACTTGCTCGGATCGGTCGGGTGCCGCACGCTGATATGGCCGAAGCCATCGACGATATGTTCGTTCGCCAGAATCCGGTTCGCGGCGACCAGGTCGCCGATCAGCTTGTCGAGTGTGCTCATGATATGTGTCCGTTTACAGAATGAAGCTGACCGAGCCGAGCGAACCCAGCTCATGCGCGTCGATGATCACCCGCCGCTCGCGAATGCGCAGCCCGGCATCCGTGCGACGCAGCGTGAAGCGATATTGCCCAATATATTCACGGATTCGCTCATGCCGGCGATAGCGCCAGCAGGCGAAATTCGCGTGCACGAACACCAGATCGCCCTCGCTGCCCACCACCCGCACATTGCCGATGATGCGGCGCGTGCGTGAATGCGGGAACTCGGCATGGCAGTTCGGGTCCAACAGCCGGATGATGCGTTGGCGAATGCGCTCGCGATCATCGGCGATGGTGAACAGCGTGCTGCGGTGGTTGCTGTCCGGCGCCTCGTTGGGCGGAATCATGTAGGTGGCATCAGGCTCGAGCAGCTTTTCCCATTCGGCGAGCTGCCAGTTGTCCAGCAGATCCGCCTCATGAAACAGAAAATCCTCAACCTCCGCGCGTGAGACGCTGGGCAATGTCTGGCTCATGCGCCGTGCTCCGCGGCACCGCTCATCATCGCATTCCATTTGCGCCAGAAGATGCGCAGATGATGCTCGTCGGAGTTCAGCTGCTCCTCCCCACGCGCCATCCCGCGTGACATCTCCGACCAGGGATCGCTCTCCCAATTGATCAGACCCTGCTGCACCAGTTCCAGCGCCTCGACATCGTCAGGCGTGGCGAATCCGCCGGGACCATAGAAGGTGAGGAACGCATCCAGCCGGCGCGCGCGGGCCGGCTCGCTCTCCTCCTTCGGCCCGACCGCCCAGGCGATCACATGCATCTTCTCCGGCCCCGCCGGATAGAAGGTGCGGATGGTCACCGAAGACCCATCATTGATCACGAGATTCGGAAAGATCACCAGATTGCGGTTGGTATCAGCCACCCGCGTCGCGCGCTCAGCCCCCAGCCGCTCCACAAGCTCGCTGCGAATCTCCGCCATCTCCGGCTTCGCATCGTCGCCATACAGCTTGATCCAGGCCGCGACCGGGCGACCGCGGAAATTGATGTTGTCGGTGGTGAAATGACCGTTGCCAAGTTCCACCGCGCGGCCATGCGTCGGCAGCACCAGCGTCTTGTCCTTCGGCGGCGTGATGTTCACCCCGGAATTGGCCATGAAGTTCAGCCAGGTCGAGTGCGTGGCAGGCAGGTGGTAGTCATCCACACTGTTCTCCACCATCAATTTCCAGTTGGCAGCGACATCATATTCCTGCACGCCGCCGATCACCTCCATCTGGCCCGATGGCGACTGATCGATCACCAGATCGATATAATCGGTCGCCCGACCAAGATACTCGACCAGCGGAACAACACCCTCATCCAGGCACATGAACCAGAAATCGCGATATTGCTCGAACCGCGGCGGTGACTTCAGCCCGAACTTGGTCTCATCGAAACTCGCGGGATACGCCTCGTCACCCGGCACCCGCGCCAGCGTGCCGTCATTGTTGTAGATCCAGCCGTGATACATGCACATGAACCGGCGCTTGTTGCCATCCCGCTCGGTGCACACCAGCGCGCCGCGATGCCGGCAGGTGTTGAACAGGCAATGCACCTCGCCCTTCTGATCGCGGCTGAAGATCACCGGCCGCCCGGCCACCCGGCGGGTGATGAAATCACCAGGGCTCTTCAGCTCCGAGCCATGCCCGACATAGATCCAGCATTTGGCGAAGATGTGCTTCATCTCCTGCTTCAGCACATCGGCACTCACCAGCGCCTCGCGATTCAACAGGAAGGTCTGGTTCACGGTGTCGTCGATGATGTAGCTGCCGGTCATCGTCGTCTCCCCCATCAGGTTGTGCGCAACATGGCCAGCACGGCCGAGAAGTCAAGTCCCACTATTTGGGATTGCGCCCTGGCCGTGCAGCGCGTTCGCCCCCTGCAGCGCATTGCCGATGATCCCCGCGCACAGCATCACCCGCCCGCCGATCCGCCCCCGCTCGCGCGCCGACAGTGCCGTGCGCGGCACCGTCAGGTTCAGGCTGCCCAACACCGCGCCCGCGCCATCCAGCACCGGGGCTGCGATGCCCGTCACCCCCGCGGTCACCTGTCCCTCGGTGGCGTCGAACCCCGCCACCCTGATCTCGCGCAGCCGCGCCCGTGCCTCAGCCAGCGTCGCCCCCAGCCCGGCGGCCGCGAAATCCTCGCCATGTTGATCGAACAGCCGCGCGATCTGCGGCGCCGGCAGCCAGGCCAGAATCACCCGGCTCGCCGCCCCGCGCACCGGCGGCCTGGCCCGCCCCCGCTCGTAAAAGCTTTTGACAGCATCATTGCCGCGCTCCTGATGCACACACAGCACCAGATCGCGATAGCGCCGGCACAGCAGCACCACCCCCGCCTCACTGCGCGCCAGCTCCGCCATGACAGGCCGACCCGCCTGGATCAACGGATCGCGCGTGCGCATCCGCCAATCCAGCTCGGCGATCCTGGGCCCCAGCGTGAAGCCCATATCCGGCAACGAGGTCACCAGCCCCGCCTCCGCCAGCGCCTTCAGATAGCGATAGGTGGTCGACCGGGTGAACCCCAGCCGCCCAGCAATCTCCTCCGCCGAGGCAGCCGCATCGGCCTCCTCGATCACATCCAGAATGCGCAGCATCCGCTCCAGGCTGGTGCCTGGCTCGGCCGCCGGCTCGATCGTTGCCGTCTCACCCATCGTTGCATCCTGCCGCGTCTGGACGCGCCGGACCAGTCCCGCCATACAGGATTGACCACAACAGGGGGTGACCATGGCTGACTGGGTTGACGCATGTGACGCCGCCGAACTCGGCGACGGGGACGTGATCGGCGTGGCACCGAAAGGCATCGGTCTCGCCCTCTACCGCGTCGACGGCACCATCTACGCCACCGAAGACCGCTGCAGCCACGGCCTCGCCAGCCTCAGCGAAGGCATGCTCGACGGCTGCAACATCGAGTGCCCCCTGCATTTCGGCACCTTCGACGTGCGCACCGGCGAGGCGACCGCCGCCCCCTGTTCCGTGGCGATCAAGACGTTCAAGGCGGAAGAGCGCGACGGGCGGATTTTTGTCGAGCTTTAGAAAGATAGGTTCTTTCTTGAAATAAAGAACCAAAAAACTTTTAAAATTTCGGGCCGAACCAGCCTCACCAAAGACGACCTGCAAGGAACGAGCGGATGACGACGACGAATTCTACCGAGCCCAAACTGCGGGAACAGGTTGCCGCCTGCACGCGGCTCCTCAATGACCTGGGGCTGATGGGCTATTCCGGGCACGTCTCCGCCCGCCTGCCCGAGGGCGACCGCTTTCTGATCCAGTCCTTCGACCAGTCCCGCGCCTCCGTCGTCCCCGAACGCCTGCTGATCTGCGACCTCGCCGGCGAGAAACGCTCAGGCCCCGACGGCCTGCGCCCGCCCTCGGAAGTCTATATCCACTCCGAGATCCTCGCCGCCCGGCCCGACATCAACGCCATCGCCCATTTCCACCACGATCTCACCACCACCTTTACCCTGGTGGAGGACATGCCCCTGGTGCCCATCAAGAACCACTCGGTCCGCTGGGCCGACGGCATCCCGGTGCATGACGACCCCTCCCATGTGAGCGACCCCGCTCTGGGCCGCGCGCTGGCCGCCAGCCTCGGCCCCCACCACGCCGTGCAGATCCGCGCCCACGGCCAGGTCATCACCGCCGAGGACATCCCCTCGCTGCTGATCGCCTCCGTGCATTTCACTGAAAATGCCGAGGCCCTCTACCGCGCCCACCTGCTCGGCAAGGTGCGCGCCCTCTCCGCGGCGGAAATCGACGCCTTCCACCACGATTTCAAACGCGACCGCCATGTCCCCAAGCTCTGGCATTATTACATCGACCGTGCCACCGCGAAGGGCATCCTGCCGACCGATTGGGAGCTTGAATAATGGTCCGTCCCGTCGAACTCAGCCTCGCCTGCGGCGACTATGAGATCGTCCGCCCGCTGATCGAGGGCGAGGTGAAGCCCGATGGCATCCGCCTCAACATCCTCACCCAGATGGACAGCCCAACCCGGCACTGGCGCTTCCTGCGCAACCGCGAGTTCGACATGGCCGAACTCTCCGCCAGTTCCTACCTCGCCGCGCGCGACCGCGACTGGCCGGTCACCGCGATGCCGGTGTTCCTGCACCGCCGCTTCCGCCACGGCTTCGTCTTCATCAACTCCGCCGCCGGCATCACCAAACCGGCAGACCTGGTGGGCAAGCGCATCGGCACCAAATCCTTCCTCACCACCGCCACCCTCTGGCTGCGCGGCATCCTGGAAGATGATTACGGCGTGCCCCACCGCTCCATCGAATGGCTCGCCGAACTCGATGAGGATGTCCCCTTCGAAACCCCCGAGGGCCTGCGCCTTACCCACATCCCCGAGCACAAATCGCTGGAGGAGATGCTGCTGTCAGGCCAGATCGATGCCTGCCTGCACTCCGAACTGATCGACCCCATCCTCGACCGCGACCCCCGCGTCGCCCAGCTCTTCCCCGACCCCAAGGCCGAGGCCATCGCCTGGTATAAAAAGACCGGCATCTTCCCGATCATGCATGTGATGGGTATCCGCCCCGAAGTGATCGCCGCCCACCCCTGGGTGCCGCGCAACATGTTCCTCGCCTTCGAGGAATCAAAGCGCCTGGCGATGAAACGCGGTGTGAACCCCCGCCGCGCCCCGCTCGCCTTCTGGCGTGAGAACTGGGACGAGGAGCGCGCTTTGCTCGGCCCCGACCCCTGGCAATATGGCCTGACCGACGCGAACCGCCACAACCTCTCCACCCTGATCCGCTACTCCCATGCCCAGGGCATCATCCACCAGCTGCCCCCGGTCGAGAGCCTGTTCGAGGACATGTCCCTCGGCCCACGCCGCGGCGAGACCGTCTGGATCTAGTGTCTGATCGATCCGGGGTCTGGTAGCGTCATCTCGCCAAAAATCCGGCGAGCATGGGGAATGGAATGCGCATCGTCGCCGTCACCCGAATCCTGAACGAGGACGACATCGTCGAGGCCTTCGTGCGCCATCACGCGGTCTACGTCTCGCAGTTCGTCTTCTTCGACAACGGCAGCACCGACCGCACGCTGCAGATTCTCGCCAGGCTCGCCGCCGAGGGCATCGCCATCGAGGTGATCCAGAACACATCCGTCCATTTTGACGAGCAGGACTTCAACACCTGGCTTTATTACCACGCCGACGCCACGCACCGGCCGGACTGGGTCCTCTGCCTCGACACCGATGAGTTCATCACCTCTGCCGATCCGATCGAGGGCGACGAGGCGCCTGAGGTCCCCTTCGCCGACCATCTGGCGCGGCTCTCAGCCGAGCTGCCCTTCTTCGCGATGCGGATGATCAACTTTGTCGAGGCGCCCGACGACGACCCGGCCGAGGTTCTGATCACCCGTCGGCAGCGCTGGCGGCGGCGCGCCGCAGAGCCGGAGGTGAAGATCTGTCTGCGTGGCGGGCTGTCCTCCTCCGGCCTGACGATCGCCGCGGGCAACCATAATCTCATCGTCAACGGCTATTACGGCGTGCCGCCGATGGAGGAGCGCTACGTGCTGGCGCATTATTACAGCCGCTCGCCATGGCACGGCTTCAGCAAATCCACCATCGGCCGCCTCAAGGTCCTCGCCGCCGGCCAGCTATGGTCCAGCACGCCCGTCGCACAGCATTATCGCCCGATCTTCGAGACATTGCGCGACGATCCCGCGCGCCTGCTGCTCGATCCAGGCCCGGTCGTCGCCCCGCCCGATCCCGACACCCACCTGATCCAGCCGATGGCGTATCAGGGCGGCGCGCTGCGCTACACGCTCGCCGAGGACCCCCGCATGCGCGCCGTGCGCCTCATCATGCGCTATGCCGAGGCGCTGGCGCTGCACCATGGCAAACTGATCGACGAGGTGCCAGGCGCGCGCGACATCGTCGGCGGCTGGAACGCCGAGCGGACCACGTTGTTCTAACATGAGCGCACCCCAGGATCATGGTCGCCACATGATCCGGTCAAGTTGCTTGCCACGCCAAAGACCCAGCGCCTGCCCAGCGCGTCAAACCAACGCGGTGACGCTCTAGATCCGGCTGAGCCCGAACCAGGGCCGCGCCTGCATGCCAAGCCAGCTGCCCGGGATCACCGCCGCCAGCCACACGAAGCCATGCAGGCTGCCCACGCTGATGCCGCCGACCATCGCGCCGATATTGCAGCCATAGGACAGCCGGGCGCCGATCCCCATCAGCAGACCGCCCAGCGCCGCGCCCACGATCCCGCGTGCCGGCGGCCAGCCTTGCGCGGTGAACCCGCCCCGCGCCGCCGAGGCCATCGCCGCACCCAGCAGCATGCCGATATCCATCAGCGAGGAGTCCTGATCCAGCACCGAGCCGGATAATGCCGCCGCCGGTCCGTCCCACTGCCAGAAGGTGAAATGGCCGATATCGACCCCCAGCGCTGCCGCCGCCTTGGCTCCCCAGATGGTCAGCCCCATGGTGATGCCCCAGGGCTGGCCCGACAGCAGGAACGCAGCCGCCGCCAACAACCCGATCAGCACGGCCGCACGCAGCTGGGCCGGCCTGGGGGCGGGGCCCATCCGCCAGAGCCAGCCGACCAGCCCCGCGGTCAGCGCCAGCGTTCCCGCCAGCCCGCCCCACACGCCCAGCAGATCAGGCAAGGACACACCCGTTAGGCTTGGCAGTGCCAGTGCGGAGGGCAGCAGCAGGCTGCCGATCAGCCCACCGGCGCAGAAAAACGGCAGGGCGACCCACAGCCGCCGCGACCCGCCGCCCGCCGCGTAGAGCGTGCCCGAGCCGCAGCCATTCGCCCACTGCATCCCCACGCCGAACAGAGCGGCGCCGCCGATCACCGGTAGCCCGATCGGCGCCACCGTGCCGCCATAGCCCTCCACCAGGCCGGCCACCGGCAGGATCACCGCCGTGGCCACCAGGGCCACCACCAGCCCCGCAGCCAGCCCGGCCCCTTCGCCAGCGCCGATCAGCTTGCGGATCGCGCCCGTGTAGCCAAACCCGGTGATCAAAAACACCGCGCCGAGTGAGGCGGCGATCACGTGCAATCCGAGCGACGACCACGCGCCCGCCCTCGCCAGATCCAGCCCGATCGCCAGCCAGACCAACGCCGCCGCGGCCAGCACCAGCCGGTCGCGCGTGATCAGTGGTCGGCCCAGCGCCAGGCTCGCCCCACTCACGGAGAGCTCAGCTCACGGACCATCGGGCGCGCGGGGTCGTGCGTCCATTGCGACAGTGATGCGTCATAGAGGCGCACATCCGGATGATGCAGGATCTCCGACAGCACGAACCAGTCGGTGGCGGCCAGGTGCCCGGTGTTGCAATAGGCGACCACCGGCTTCCCGGCCGCGACCGTGTCGAACAGCACCGCCAATTCCGCCGCCGGCTTCAGCCGCCCGTCGGGCTGCAGCGCGCTCGACTGGTCGATCCAGGTGGCGTTCGGCAGATGGCCGAAGCGCGCCACTGCCGCCGTCTTGCTCTGGCCGAGCCACTGGCTGGCCGGGCGCGCATCGAGCAGTGTTGCGCTGCCGCTGGCCAGCGTGGCCGAGACCATCGGCAGGTCGGCGCGCAGCGTGTCGTTATAATGCGGCGTGAATGTCGCCTGCCGCGGCAGGCTCGCCTCGGTGGCCATCGGCAACCCCGCCGTCCGCCAGACCGATGTGCCGCCATCGAGGATCGACACCGAGTCGTGGCCGAGCACCTTGAAGGTCCAGTAGACGCGCGCCGCCGCGCCAAAATCGTCGGCCACGATGACCGCGTGATCGCCATCGCCCACCCCGAGCTGGCCAATGATCACGGAAATGTGATCAACCGGCGGCAGCGCCCCGCCCGAGCCATCGGGCAGCACCGCGCGCCAACCGGCATGTTCGTAATCGGCATTGACGGCGCCGGCGATGTGCCCGGCCGCGTAAGCCGTGCCGCCGCGGATATCGAGCACGACGAGGTTGGGGTCACGCAGATGAGTGCCCAGCCAGTCCGGCTCAACCAGCGGCTGAGCCTGCGCCGAGATGGTCGCTGCGAGCCACATCAGGGCGGCCAAAGCCAGCGCGGCGAGCGCGCCCGGCAGGGCGTTGGTGGCGGGACGAGTGGCGGCATGCGCGGGCATCGAGGTCTCCAATCAGCCGGATCGGCGTTCTTGCCTTCGGGCCAAATTAGAGGATTATTCTCCCGCAATACCAGTAGCGCGCATAAAAAAGAATTTTCTCCCAAATGTGCGATGCTTTATGGAAGGAATTACCAAATGGCTGCCCGTCCAGAGATCGACGCCACCGACCGCGCGCTGCTCCGCCTGCTGGCCCACGACGCCACCCTGTCGCTGGCCGACCTCGCCCAGTCCGTCGGGCTCACCCCGACCCCCTGCTGGAAGCGCATCCGGCGCATGGAAACCGCCGGCATCATCACCGGCCGCGTCGCGCTGATCGAGCAATCCCGCGTCGGACTGCCGGTCTCGGTCTTTGTCGCGGTCGAGACCGCCGATCATTCCGCAGAATGGCTCGACCGTTTCGCCACCATCGTGCGCGACCAGCAGGAAATCGTCGGCGCCTGGCGCATGAGCGGCGATGCCGACTACATGCTGCACGTCATCGTGCCCGACATCGCCTCGTACGATGCGTTCTACCGGCGCCTTATCGGCCTGCTGCCGTTACGAAATGTTACAAGCAGATTCGCGATCGAAAAGCTCAAAATCGCACCGTTGCCTTTGTAGAAGATTCTCTGATAATTGATGTTAGATTCTGTGGACGAACTAGCAACCAGGGGCCGCACACTATGGTATTTACTTGCCCCTCACCAGAAAGACAAGCGATTTGAGCGGCAGTCGATTGATCAATCGCAATATTGTTGCAGAGCGCGGACGAACATCCATGCGCCTAGAGCCTGAAATTTGGGACGCGCTGGCGGAAATCTGTGAACGTGAAAAGGTCCAGCTCGGAACCCTGATCCGCGACATCGAGGCCACCAGCGGTGCCGGCGGTCGCACCAGTGCAGTACGCGTATATGTCGTTCGTTACTTCCGCGACGCCGCCACCCCGGTCGGCCATCGCGACGCCGGCCACGGCGACCTGCAGGACTGATCCCGCCCCCTCAGCCGCCAGCGCCGCGCGCCGCGCCCCAATGCAGCAGCACCAGATAGCCGCCATATAACGGCCGTTCCTCGAGCAGCGTCCGTCGCGCATCGAGTGACGCGCGCACCATCCTCACATAAGGGGAATTGTCGCCCTCGCGACTGAGCAACCAGACCGTCGCGGCCTGTCGTGTCGCTGCGTCCATCGCGGCAATGTCGGCCGCAGTCAGCCCGGGCACCGACGCGGTGCCATAGGGATAGGGGTCGTCCAGCCCAAGCGCCGGAAACCGGCCGGGCAACGCAATGACTGGCAGCCCGGCGAGGTCCTCACCCAGATAATAACCCAGCGGCACCGCGACATCGTTGGGAAACAGCAGCAGCGCGTCACGCGGCCCGACCTGGCCACGCAGTATCAGCGCAATGGTGTCCCACGGCTCGTCCTGCCGGGAATCATAGCCCCAGCCGGCACTGAGCAGCAGCACGCCCACCACCGCCGACCCCGCCAGCCAGCGCGCCGCGCCCGCGCGCGGCACATCGACGGCCATTCCCACCAGCAGCGCGATCGGGACAGACACCGGCAACAGCGTGCGCGCCGCGAACACCGGTGCCAGCGCCACGCTCGCCAGGCCGAGCATCAATAATGGCAGCCCCACCGCCCCGGCCAGCAGCACCGCCTGCCATGGCCCGACCCGCCGCCAGCACGCAAGCAGCCCCAGCGCCGCCAGCGCCAGAACAGCCAGCAGCAGCAGACGCGGCGGCCCCTCCGCCTGCGACAGCCCATGCAGGCTGAACAGCTCCTCCAGCACCACGATCGCGCGATACGGCGTCAGCGGCGCCATCCAGCTGCCCTGCGACCACGCGCCGGCGCGGTGCAGCAGAAAAGGCACGTAGGGCGCGTAGATCAGTGCGGCGCACGCCATCGCCGCACTGAGCAACACCAGGCAGCGCAGCCGCTGAGGCCGGCACAGCGCCCACAGATAGAGCGGCGCCGTCAGCGCCACCACATAAACTGGGCCGACATTGTGCAGCCACAGCGTCAGCCCCGTGCCGAGCCCCAGCCCGGCCAGCTCCGGCGCGAAGGCGCGCCAACCCGCCTCACGCTCCAGCAGCGCGGGCCACCGCCCAATGGCACGCAACCCACCCCACAGCAGCACCGCAATCGCCAAACACAGCGCGCTATAGGGCCGCGCCTCCTGCGCGTAGGCGATCTGCGAGCCCGACAGCGCCAGCCAGACCACCGCCATCCAACAGCTCAACTGCCCGGGCCGCGCCCGAGCATCGTGCGTGGGGATCACCGCCCGACCAGCGGCGAAGGTGACCGGGAGCAGGGCCAGCGAGAACAGCACCGAGGGCATGCGCAGCCAGAACGGGTGGTCCGATCCCAACTCAACCAGCTTGATGAGCGTATAATAAACTGGCGGATGCGTTTCGAACCGCGGCACCGTGCCCCACAGATAGGCCAGCGGCCGGCTGGCGAACCAGTGCGTATAGGCCTCATCCATCCAGAGCGGGTGCGCGCCCAATCCGACCAGCCGCGGGATCGCCGCGATCGCGCACAATGTCGCCAGACCAAGCAGATCACCGCGCCACAATCGGCGCATCCGGTCGAACGACGTCATGCGCAGGCCCTAACGACAGCGAGATGATCGCGCGGTCATAGTGCACCCCCTCTCATCGTGCCAGCCTGTCCCTCTGCTCCACCCAATCGACGCGACCCGGCGCCCGCCCCGAGCGACGGTTTCACCGCGCTGAGCGACGGTTTCACCGCGCCGAGCGACGGTTTCACCGCGCTGAGGTTGACGATTTCAGCGTTCTCGCCATGCTGCGCGCCACCAACACACACAGGGGGATACCATGGGCGAGACACTCAAACTCACCGCCGCGGACGGCCATAGTTTCAGCGCCTACAAGGCGGGTCCGGAGAACGCCACCGCGGCACTGGTCGTGATCCAGGAAATCTTCGGCTGCAACCACCATATCCGCAACATGGTCGACCGCTTCGCCGCCGCCGGCTACCTGGCCATCGCCCCGGCGCTGTTCGACCGCGCCGGCCCCGGCATCGAACTCGGCTACACCGCCGATGATGTCGTCAAAGGCCGTGAGGCACGCATGAAACTCACCGACGCCATGGTCAAGATGGATGTCGAGGCCGCCGCCGCCGCCCTCGGCCCGAAGAAACTGGGCATCGTCGGCTACTGCTTCGGCGGCACCGTGTCGTGGAACATGGCCTGCCGCACCACCCTGTTCTCCGCCGCGTCCGGCTGGTACGGCGGCAGCGTCGCCGCGACCAGGACCGAAACCCCGCACTGCCCGGTGCAGCTGCAATTCGGCGAACTCGACCACTCGATCCCGCTGACCGACGTCGAGGCCATCAAGCAGGCCCAGCCGGGCGTTGCGGTGTATGTCTATGACGGCGCCCAGCACGGCTTCGGCTGCGACGAACGCGCCAGCTACGACGCCGCCTCCTACGAATTGGCGAAGAGCCGCACGTTGGAGTTCTTTGCGAAGAACTTGGCCTGATGGAAAGCCAGGGGGCCTTGCCCCCTGGCCTTACTTAGCCAAAACCCGCCCCGCTACAGCCTCCAATTTCTGCATCAGCGCCGGCTCGCGGAACGCGGTCGGCGTGATGATCGCGTTCTCCAGCGCCCGGTCGCAGCCCGCTTGGCACGCTGCCCGTGCCGCAGCGATGCGCGGGATCACATCGGCCACCAGGCGACGCGCATTGTCGGCATTGCGGTGCATGACCGCCACCACCGCATCCACCGTCACGTGGTCATGCTCAGTGTGCCAGCAATCATAATCCGTCACCATCGCCACGGTCGCGTAACAGATCTCCGCCTCGCGGGCGAGCTTGGCCTCCGGCATGTTGGTCATGCCGATCACCGAGCAGCCCCATTG
>CAIVDX010000186.1 GCA_903904805.1 uncultured Rhodospirillales bacterium | reverse complement strand
CGAAACGGTGCGCCAGGGTGCGGCCCGCACGCAGGAGGCGGTCGGCCAACTGCGGCATGATCTGGTTCGCGCCATCCGATTGTCCGCCGCTGAGATGGATCGGCGCAAAGCACCTCGCATCGTTATCCCGGGTCAGGCGCGCCTTGTCTGGCCTGGTGGCCCGTCTGAAGGAGCGGAGGCCCAACTGCTCGACATATCATCCAGTGGAGCGGGTCTGGCCCTTTCGGAAAAGCTGCGATTGGGCGCACCGCTGCGCCTGTGTCTGCCCGGTCTGTTGCCCGAACCCGTCGCCGCTGACGTGGTGCGGCGTGGGGACGGCCGGCTGCACCTGCGGCTGCATCCAGATGGCGCGACCGCATCGGCTCTGGCGGCCCTGCTGCCGCCGAAGCTTCGCAGCGAGGCCGCCTGAACGCACACTCTTGCCACTGTCCACGCCTGAGGCCATTTTCGGCCGACAGCCTGAGGAGTGCGCCGTGGCCAACAATGCTGGTCTGATCGAGGTCAAAATCGTCAAGCGCGACGTCGTCGCCGAGGACATTATCGCGCTGGAACTGGCGCCCGCCGGGGGGGGCAGCCTACCACTGGCCGATGCTGGCGCGCATATCGACGTTCACGTGGCCCCCGGCATCGTGCGGCAATATTCATTATGCAATGACCCTGCGGTCCCCGGCAGCTACCGGCTTGGTGTGCTGAAGGAGGCGGAAAGTCGAGGTGGCTCTGCTGGCATCCATGCCAACTTCCAACCCGGTCAGACCGTCACCATTTCGGCGCCGCGCAACAATTTCGTGCTTGCGGAGACCGCGCCCAACTCCATCCTGCTGGGTGGCGGGATCGGCGTCACCCCGCTGATTGCCATGGCCTATCGGCTGCAGCGCCTGGGTAAGAATTTCGAGCTCCATTACTGCACCCGCAACCAGGCCCGCACCGCATTCGCCGCAGAGTTGGCTGCCACGCCCTTTGCCGCTCGCGTGCACATCCATCTGGATGACGGCGCGCTTTCGCAGAAATTCGACCCCGCCACTTTGCCACCAGCCGCCAGCGGCACGCACCTCTACGTATGCGGCCCTGGCGGCTTCATGGAGTGGGTGATCTCCAACGCCGAAAAGCTCGGTTACCCGGACGAGCGCATCCACCGCGAATATTTCAACGCCGAGATCGACACCTCTGGCGGCGCCTTCACCGTCGAGGCCCGGCGCAGTGGCAAATCGGTGGTGGTGCCCGAGGGCAAATCCATCGCCGATGCGCTCTCCGAGATCGGCATTGATCTGCCTCTGTCCTGCGAGCAGGGCGTCTGCGGCACCTGCCTGGTGGACGTGATCTCCGGTCTTCCCGACCATCGGGACATGTATCAGACCGATGGCGAGAAGGCCTCGAACAAGCAGATGACCCCGTGCTGTTCACGTTCGCTCTCACCGGTGCTGGTCCTCGACGTGTGAAGTCCTGCCTGGGACTGGCAGTCATCCTCGGTCTGGTGGGCTGCGCCGACGATCTTCGCCCGGCGCCACCCACCAATCCGCGCGCGGCCTACAGTGCGGCGCGCATCGCCGAGGGAGCCTATCTCGCATCCGGCCATGTCGATCCCCTGGTGCTGGCCAAGCTTGCCGCGCTCGACCGGCGCGCCCGTACCGCGCTGGAGCAGTGGCAGCAGTTGCCTGACGCGACCAATGCTGCCCAGGCCAACATCGCGGTGGCCGATCTGGCAGATTGCCTGGTGCATGAGGCCCGCTTCTAGCCTGCTGTCCTGTGTTCTGCCCATTTTTTGTTCTATGGGCAGATTTCTGCTTGCTTCCGTCCCATGCAGGTCGGACCATCGCCAATAATCATGGCTAAGCTCCAGAGCGTGGAGGAATGGCCATGGAGGCGCAGCTTCTTCTCAACGAAGTCGCAGAATAGTGCCGGGCCACCTTGATGGCCGAATCGACCTTTCGGCGCCTCGCCGTCAATGACGGCAAGCTCACCGCTCGGCTGCGGCGGGCGGGTCAGCAGCAGCATGGTCCGCCGCACCGGTGTTTTCATCGCGGTGCCCCCCCAGGATCCGGCCATCTGAGCCAACCTAGCGGTCGGCGGTCTGGCCGAGTGCCTGGTTCGCGACGCTCAGGTCTAGTGCGCATCCGATCGCGTGATGTCTGTCACCGATCTGCTTGCGCAATCGGTGAGACAAGTCACATCGGTGCTACGGGCTTGCTATGGGCAGCCACTATTCGACCGTGGGATGGTCGTGGCCCGGGGCGATGAGCCGACCGGACCTGACACAGACCACCGAGACTGGTTGTTTGCTGCGGCCAGCGCCGGCCGGGTGGGCCGGCTGCCGGGCCTTAGGCCTTCTTACGCCGACGCAACCAACCAAAAGCAACCAGCCCGGCGCTGAACATTGTCATGGAGGCGGGCTCAGGCACGATCGTCGATGACGGTAGGGTAAAGTTGATTGCGCTCAACGCAGGGCGGTCACCCGATGTTGCACCACCGACTGGAGATCCATACGTCCCCTGATCGTAGCTGAATAGGCTGAAGTTGAAGGCCGTGATGTTCTGTAACGACGAGCCGGCGGTCTCAGTCGTCAGGGTATTTGGTATGGCCAAAGCGGTAATGCCGGTGTCGGCTAAACACCGGGATGCGAAATTCTCATTCGGATTTCCGCCAGTCCCGAAGCAGCTTCCATTCGTCGTGCTCGTTAGATTGCTGATTTCGATAAAAGAGTTCCCGTGCTCGCCATAAATATCCGCCATAGCGACGGAGTTCAGTGTGAAGGAACCGCTGTCCGTGCGGCTGATTGTCAGACCCGCGCCATAATTGCCCAGATTGGATTTATCCTCCTGCTCGAAGGCGAAAACGCCGCTTCCCTCGTTCACCAAAAGCAGAGTGTTGCTGCCGCCGCTGACGAATTTAAAGCCATCAAAGTTGAATGTAACCGACGATGTGATCGAGCCCAGATTGATGCATCCGTTGGTGCATTGGCTGCTGTCGAGTGACCCCGAAGGGCTTGTTGTAGTGGAGAACCCGTTATTGAGCAGATAAGTGTATAGACCAGTTGAATCATTGGAAAGATCAACAATATCCGCACGCGCTCCAACTGAACCGCCAAGCACCGATACTGCAATGACTGCCGTAATGATTGAAGCTCGTTTGTGAATGCGCATGTCGATTCCTCTCAATGACTGTTACGGAGCGATTGCCGCAACATGGCGCCCAGGTCCAGTGTCTATGTTCGTTTTATTGCACCGAAACGCCCATAGCGGGGTCTGTGCTGCTATGCCCACACCTTGTGAGGTGTTTGTCGCCCGCACATGATCAGGGCATAATAACGCGGCATCAATCCCACTCCCTGCCCATTCCCATAAGTGGGCAGCTTTGTTCTTGCGTCCATGGCAGACTGCGCTGATCATCAGGAGAACGGCGGGCAACGCCGGCATACGGAGGATGAGTGATGGATGCGCAGCAGATATTGACCGAGATCGCCGCGTATTGCCGCGCGACCTCGATGGCGGAATCGACCTTTGGGCGGCTGGCGGTCAATGATGGCAAACTGGCCGGTCGGCTTCGATTCGGCGGCCGCGTTACCGGTGCGACGGTGGCACGCATTCGCGCCTTCATCGCCGAGAATCCGCCCGGCTCCGGCCTGCTGATCGCGCCAGTGGAGCCGCCGGCCCCCTCGCGCCCGGCCAGCGAAGATCCCAACGCAGAGCGCAATTTCCGCTTTTTCGACAACCGTCAGAAATATCTGATGTTCGTGAACACATGTTCGGAGAAATGGGTGGTCGCCGAACGCGTCAGCATGGAGCTGGCCAACATCCATCCGCGCCCGCCCGCGCTGCGCCTGTTCGATGCCGGCGTGGGCGACGGCACCGTGCTCAGCCGCGTTATGCGCTCGCTGCACCACCGCTATCCTTCGGTGCCCACCTACATCGTCGGCAAGGAGATCAGCCTCGAGGAT
>CAIVDX010000185.1 GCA_903904805.1 uncultured Rhodospirillales bacterium | reverse complement strand
GCTGAAGGTCTGCCACGAGGCGCCGTTCTACACGCTCGGGCCGTTGACCACCGATATCGCGCCTGCCTACGACCACATCACCTCGGCGATCGGGGCGGCGATGATCGGCTGGTTCGGCACCGCGATGCTCTGCTACGTGACGCCGAAGGAGCATCTGGGTCTGCCGAACCGGGATGACGTGAAGGTTGGTGTTGTCACCTATCGTCTGGCGGCGCACGCCGCCGATCTGGCGAAGGGGCATCCGGCGGCGAAGCTGCGCGACGATGCGGTGAGCCGCGCGCGGTTCAGTTTCCGCTGGGAGGACCAGTTCAACCTCTCGCTCGATCCCGACACGGCGCGCAGCTATCACGACGAGACGATGCCGAAGGACGCGCACAAGGTGGCGCATTTCTGTTCCATGTGCGGGCCGAAATTCTGCTCGATGCAGATCACCCAGGATCTGCGGGTGGAGGCGCAGCGGATGGCCGGCATGGCGGCGAAGAGCGAGGAATTCATCGATATCGGCGCCAAGCTCTATGTCGCCGATGACGGAAAGGCCGCAGCCGCGGAATGAGCGTAATGATCGACCCTGCCCGCGCGCTGGCGGCGATCGGCGAACTGCCAGACGACGAGATCGATCTGGCGGGTGCGGCGATCCAGCTGTCCCGCGCGGGCAATCCTCGGGTCGATCCCAGCGAGGCGATCGCGCATCTGTCGGTGCTGGCGCGCGACGCGGCCGGGCTGGAGGATGGCAAGACCGCGGCGTCGCGGGCAGGGGCGCTGTCGCGCCTGCTCGCGGCGGCGCATGGCTATCGCGGCGACGATGTTGATTATGACAGCCTCGACAATGCCGATCTGGTGCAGGTGATCGCGCGGCGACGGGGATTGCCGGTGGCGTTGGGAATCCTCTGGCTGCATGCGGCGCATGCCGCGGGGTGGCGCGCCTGGGGGCTGGATGTGCCCGGACATTTCCTGCTGGCGGTGGATGGGCAGCGCGGGCCGGTGGTGGTGGACGCGTTCGATCGCGGACGCATCATTCGCGGGGCCGATCTGCGCGAGCGCCTGGCGGACATGCCGGCTGGTACCACCGCGCAGGCGCTGGCGCAGATGCCGCCGCGCGCGGTGCTGCTGCGGTTGCAGAACAATATCCGGTCGCGGCTGCAGCTGTCCGGCGATCTGGACGGCGCGATGGCGTGCCTTGAGCGCATGCTGATGATCGCGCCGGACGAGATCGCGCTGTGGCAGGATGCGGCGCAGCTCAACATCCGGCTGGACCGTGTCGCCGGCGCCATTCGCTGCCTGCAGCAGGTGATGACGCTGCTGCCGGAAGGTCCCACCGCGGATGCCGCCCGCGCGTTGATGGACGAGTTGCGCTCTCGCCTGACATAATGGCGGCCTCACCGACGTTGGAGACACTGCCATGACGCGCGCCCTGACAATCGCGGTCCAGATGGACCCGATGGAGAGCATCGGCATCGATGGCGATTCGACCTTCGCGCTGATGCTGGAGGCGCAGGCCCGCGGGCACGCCTTGTGGCACTATGAGGTGCGCCACATGGCGCTGCGCGAGGGGGCGGGCGCGCTGCCGACATTGACCGCGCGGGCGCGGCCGGTGCGGGTGCAGCGCGTCTATCATGATCATTTCACGTTCGGCGAGGCGGAGACGCTTGATCTCAGCACGATGGATTGCGTGCTGATGCGGCAGGACCCGCCCTTCGACATGGCCTACATCACCGCCACGCATCTGCTCGAGCATATCGAATCGACCACGCTGGTGGTGAACAACCCGGCCAGCGTGCGCAACGCGCCGGAGAAGCTGCTGGTGACGCATTTTCCGCATCTGATGCCGCCGACCCTGGTGAGCTGGGATGTGGAGGCGATCAAGGCGTTCCGTGCGGAATTCAAGGATATCATCGTGAAGCCGCTGTTCGGCAATGGCGGTG
>CAIVDX010000184.1 GCA_903904805.1 uncultured Rhodospirillales bacterium | reverse complement strand
GGTCGGTGACCCCTCGCCCACCGTCACGGTCCGCCCAGCAGACCCGGTCGACCTGCCGGATTGATGCCGGATTGATGAATGTGCATGTGCAGCAATTGGCGTCCCGTCGGGCAATTCCCGTGTCGGCCCAGCGCCTCGCCCGCCCGCCGTCCCGCGCCGCCGCCGCCTTTGCGCACCGCGACCACCGCCCGGGCGCGCCGGCACGTCCCAACCGCGGGCTGACGGCACACTGGCCATATCGATAGATCACAGCGAGGGCTTTGCAAATTCCACGCATCGCCGGGAAAGCATGTCATCACGACCGCGCGATACCAGCACACCGCCAGCCGGCAGAAGGCGGACAAATCCGCCAAATTCCCAGCCTAAACCATTGAGAAAATTTTGCGCCAGCAAACCTATTAGATGCCCGACAATGCTGTTTTATTTAACAGGGAATCCGTATCAATGACCAAGTCGCCCACATTTTGAGTACCGACGATTCAATACATTTCAATACTTCAATTCAAGCGGGCCATTGCCATAGGATACGTAGGCTTACTGAACCTCAAACATGTTTGGATGTAATCTCATGTCGACACTCGCCATTGTCGAAGACGATGAGGTATTCGGCGCCGAGCTGGCAGAGTTCCTCGGCCGATACGGCTATGAGGTCAGCTGGATGCGTACTCTGTCCGCGTTCGAGGCGCTCGCCGAGGACGCGCAGCCCGATATCCTGGTGCTCGACCAGTTCACCGGCGGGCGCGACGCGATCCCCGCGTTGCAGGCCATGCGCGCACGCTTCCATGGCGGCATCATCATCCTCACCGGCAATGTCAGCCTGGTCGACCGCATCGTCGCGCTGGAGGCCGGCGCTGATGATTTCGTGCTGAAATCCGCCGGCCCACGTGAGCTGCTCGCCCGCCTGCGCTCGGTCGAACGCCGCACCATCGCGCCCTCCCGCGGCGAACGCCCGATCGGCATCGGCCAGCAGCCCGGCCATTGGGTGATCGATGGGGCCCAGCAATTCGTCCAGGCGCCCGACGGCACCATGCTCCAGCTCACCGCCACCGAGCTGTGCGCGCTGATGTATATGGACAACCGCGCCAGCCAGATCATCAGCCGTGACGAGCTCTCCCTCGCCATCCTCGGCCGCCGCTTCTCGCCCTTCGACCGCTCGGTGGACAACATGCTCTCACGCATCCGCCGGGTGATCGCGCCGCATCTGGGCGGCAAGCACGTGCTGCGCTCGGTGCGCGGCCAGGGCTATGTCTTCACCGGCATCCCCAAGCGCACCGGCAATGAGAACACCGCCCCACATCTCGCCAGGATCGACGCAGAGGCCTCCGTCGCCTGAGTGAATCCCGCGCGGCAGTGAATCCCGCGCGGCGCGTCCATTCACCCGGTGCCCAGCGCCGCGGCCACCGCCTGCAGCACCGGCCGCCACGCCCGCTCGTCGCCCTGCCGAAACAAGCGCACGGACGGATACCATGGGCTGTCGTCGCGCCCCAGCAGCCATCGCCAGTCTGGCGCGCGCGGCAGCAGCACCCAGGCCGGCCGCCCCATCGCGCCCGCCAGATGCGCCACCGAACTGTCGATCGTCACCAGTAGATCCACCGCCTCCAGCAGGGCCATCGTGTCGAGATAATCGCGCACCGACGCCCCGATATTCACCAGCGGTGCCCGCCCGAAATAGCCCGACACCTGCTCGATCCCGGCCCCCTTCTGCAGCGAGATCAGCGCAACGCCCGGCAACGCCGCAAGCGGTGCGAAATCGGCCAGCCTTGCCGAGCGATTGCGATCATTGCTGTGTTCCGGATTGCCCGCCCACACGATGCCGACCCGGGCAAACCCCGCCGGCACCAGCTGGTCCAGCCGTGCACGCCAGCCCGCCACCGCCTCGGGCGTGGGGCGCAAACCAGGTGCCGGCGCCGGCACGTTGTTCAACCGCGTCCCATGCAGCCGCGGCAGCCCTGAAAAGCTCACATGCGCGGCACACGCATCATCAAACTCGATCGTCTCGACGCAGCGAAGATCCGGCAGCAACAGCTGCAGAAGCGGCCGCACATTCTCCCGACACACCACCGTCAGACCGCCGCAGCGCGCCGCCGCCCAGGGCAGATAGCGGCTGAACTGGATCACATCGCCCACCCCCTGATCCGCCACCACCATCAGTCGCCCGGCGAGTGGCGCGCCATCCCAGTGCGGCAGGCTCTTCGGCATCGCCGGCATCGCGCTCGGGCTCAGCCGAAAGCGCCACTCATATTCCTCCCATCCCTCCGCCATCTCACCGCGCAGCAATGCGATCTCGGCGAGCAGGAAATGCGCCGCCGCCATGTCCGGCTGCACCAGCAGCGCCGCCCGCGCGCTGGCCACCGCCTCGTCATACCGCCCAAGCTCGGCCAGCAGCATTGCCTGGTTATGCAACCCCAACGGATCACCCGGCGAGAGCTCCAACGCCCGGCTCACCGAGGCCAGCGCCTCATCAAAACGACCAAGCACACGATACACCTCGCAAATATTGCGCAGATACATAGCCTGATCGAGCCCATGCGCCAGTGACCGCTGCATCAGCACCAGCGCCTCCTGATGGTTCTTCCTGCGAAACGCAACGATGCCCGCCAGATGCAGCGCGTCGGGCTGGTCAGGGGCCACCGCGCGCAGATGCCCCAGCAGACGCTCCGCCCGTTCGGTCTGCCCGGCCGCCTCGGCATCACGCGCCAGTTCGAACAGCTCGCCGAACGGCACCGGCACCGGCGTCGCGGCATCCGCCCGGCCCGGCAGGTTCGCATCCATCCTGTGATCGCTCACCGAGATCAGTCGACGCTGTAGCCCAGCGCCGCGATCATCGGGGCCAGAATCGGGATCACCGGCTCCAGATGCGCCCGATAATGACGACGCCGCGCCAGCGAGCGATCATACAACCGTTCCGTCACCTGCGCGTAGCTCGCCGTGCGCGCGTAACGCCGGTTCTCATGGAACGCGAGGCACGACGGATCGAACGCCACGCCGATGAAGTCGCACAACCCCCGCACGGTGGCCTCCTGATCTGTCACCATGTCCTCATAGCGCACCGGCAGATACCGCAACGACATCTCCGCGCGATACTGCATCACCAATTCCATCACGGCCACATAATGACGCGCCGCCGTCTCCAGGCTCAGCGAACAATTGAAGCCATGCGTGAACAGGTTGGAGATCGCCGAGACCATCACATCCAGCGGATGGCGGATCACATGGATCAGCGGCGCGCGCGGAAACACCAGGCCGATCAGCCCCAGATGCATCTCGTTCAGCGGCATCTTGTCGGTGAACCAGCCTGCGCCCGCCGCCACCACGCCCAACTGTCCCACACGCTGGAGATAATGATCTCGCAGCGTATCGAGCCCCTGCACCTGATCGGCCATCCACAGCTCGGCCAGCGCCTCTGGATAGGCCAACGGCGAGTTCAACATCCGCGGCATCGCATCGGCCAGCTCGGTGATGAACGGCAGCTCATCGCCCGCGGAGATCGCCGGCAGCGCCGACAAGGTCTGCTCGACCAGCGTGGTGCCCGAGCGCGGAAACCCCAAAATGAAGATCGGCTGCGCCACATCCGCGCGCACCCCGGCCCGCGGCAGCATTTGCAGCCGGCCGGCGACGAAAAACCGCTTCAATCTGCCAATGATATCGGCCGCCAGCTCGGCCTGATACTCCCCGCCGGTCAATGTGCGCGCCAGCGCCTTGCCCTCGATGAAGGCGGCGAAGGCGTCGTCATACCGCCCCATCTGATCCAGCAGCCGCCCCTTCTCCAGCAGCTCGGTGGGCCCCAGCCCGGCGGCCTCCGTCTGGCTCGCCAGATCCTCCAGCAACGCCAATGCCTCATCGCGCCGACCGGTGCGCCCATAGATCACCGCGCGATTGAGCTTCACCGCCCCATCGCCTGGCGCCAGCGCCTCCAGCCGATCCAGCAACGCCTCCGCCGCGCCGAAATTCCGGTCAGCCTCCTCCATGCGCGAATAGCCGTTCAGCGTCGGCACCACATCGGGCGCGGCGGCAAGCGATTCCTCATACAATGTCCGCGCCTCTGCCATCTTGCCCTGGCCCTTCAGCGCCCAGGCGAGATTGGCCAGCAGGATCGGATCGCGCGCGCCGCTCAGCGCCAATGCGCGCCGATAATGAAATTCCCCCAGATGCGGTCTCTGGATTTCCGTCAGCACCATCGCCAGCAGATTATGCGCCTGCGCCACATCCGGCGCCATGCGCACCGCGTTGCGCGCCGGCCCCAGCGCCTCTTCCGGCCGCCCGCGCTGCAGCAGGAACATGCCGAGTTCATGCGCCGACCACAGATCATTCGCATCGAAGAACACCATCCGCCGCAGCAGCGCCTCCGCCGCCGGCAGACGTCCCTCCTCCCGCCGGATCTGATACAGCGTGGCCAGCGCCCGCATCCGGTCCGGCGCGAGTTCCAGCACATCCAGACACAGCCGCTCCGCCACCGCGGTCGCCCCCTGCGCGTGGGCCTGCAGGGCCCGCTCGACCAGCGGCACCACATGCGCCACCGCCGACGCCGGCGGCACGGCATGCGCCTCCAGAGCACAGCAACGCACCTGCCGGAGCCCGCTGCCGCACCCGCACAAAGCCGCACTCATGCGCCGATCCCATCAGCCAGACACATCGCCGCGCTCTCCGAAGCCCCGAAGCAAGCCAGTTCTTTTTTGACAAAAAGAACCAAAACCTTTGGCAGGTTAGCTCGCCAGACGCCGGGCGTCGTCCACCATCAGGCGGCGGCGCAGGGCGGTGAGCGCCGGGCCGGAGATCACCAGCGGCGCACAGCCTTTGGCTTCCCACAGCGCCGCGATATCGGGCGAGCGCGTCGAGAAATCCGCGAACAGCCGCGTCCCGCCTGCCCCGTTGGCGAAATTGTCGCGATCGCCGATATCCAGATAGCTCTCCACCATCAGTCCCTCGGCGCGAACCAGCTCATGCCGCGGCAGCTCCAGATGGAAATATTCCACACTGCCCCGCTGCACCTGCATGATCGAGGAGCCATTCACCAGCAGCTTCACCGGCACCAGAATCCCATCGGCGAACACCGCGTGATCCGGCGACAAGTAGATATCCCGCGCCGGCATTCCCACGCCGAACGCGCCCGCGCGCACCCGCACCGGCCACACCTTCTCCGGCTGCGGATGCGCCGCGCAATCGATCAGCCGCCGCCCGAGCCAGACGATCGGCGCCGTGCCGCCATCTTCGGTGAGAACCTGCGCGCCCGCCACCAGCCGCTCCACCGCCACCTGGCCCGAGGGCGTGGCGATGCGCGTGCCCGCGGCGAAGCAGGCAACGCTGATCACGTTGCCGTTCGCGTCCAGCAACGTACCCAGACCTGCCGCGTTCGACACACCGGTCATTGGCAGACTCAGCGTGCCCGCCGTGCCGGAGATGCTGCCGGTCACCTGCAGGGTGCCTCCGGATGCGAATGTCGCCGAGGTCACACCGGTCATCGCGCTCAGGCTCAGCGTGTTGCCGGTGACAAAGCCGCTCAGCGTGGTGCCGTTGGCGATCGCGCCTGACATGCTCCAGCGCGCGCCCGTATCGATCACGATACCGCCAAAGCGCTGATATTTGGTGCCGATGCCGCTGATCGTCCCGCGTGAGCTCGCCGACAACAGCTCCAGCGTGCCCAGCGTGGTGGTGGTGGACGACGCCCCCATCACCGTGGACTGGAAGCTCGCCCCTGGCGCCATCTCCACCTTGATGACACCGGTGCCCATCGGCTCGATGAGGGAGAAGCTGCTGCCACCGACCGAACCGCGATTGATCACCGTCGCGTCGCCATAGGCGACAATGCCGAAGCCGCCAGCCGTCGCGCCGGCCGGCGCGATCACCGCGCCCACATTGTTGATCACGGTGGCCGGACCGGCTAGCCAAAGCGCAGCGCCATCCCCCAGCGTATCGGCGGCATTGATGATGCCGTAATTCACCACCGTGGAGCTTGCCGACACCAGCGAGGCCGAGGAGGTGCCGACCTGCACACCGATCCATTTGCTGCCAATCACGCCCGACGCGGCATTGGTCAGCGTGCCGCCACTGGCCAGCAAAACGCCGTCGCTGTTGAAAGCCCCCGAGCCCGGAGACTGCTTGTAGCTGGCGATGGTGCCGGAATTCGTTATCGCGCCAACGCCGTAGCCGATCGCCGCACCGAATGCGTAGCCGGCAATCAGGCCGGTCCCGGTGTTGGTGATGGACCCGCCCGACTTCAGATAGACGCCGACATTCTGACCAACCCCGCCGACGACACCGATCTTGCCGGCATTGGCCAGGGTTCCAACAGCACCATTGATGAAGACACCGTCGCCGCTGCTCTGCAGCTGGCCGCCGGCGAGATTATCAACATAGCCGCCAGCGAGCAGCGCGACCGCGGCCTGGCTGGTGCCGGTGATGCCGGCCTGGTTGACCACCTTGCCGCCGCCACCGCTGATGATCACGCCATAATTGCCGCCGCCGATGAGGCCGCCGGTCTGATTGCTGACATAGCCGCCGCCGGTCAGCGCCGCGCCATCTGCCGAGATGCCAATCAGCGACCCTGAATTGACGACGGTCGCCACACCGCTCTGCAGATCGACGCCGAAATTATTGCCCTTGAGCAGGCCAGCATTCGTGATGCTGTCGCTGCCGTAAATGTTGAGCACACCGCTGGACCCGCCGGAGATGGTGCCGCCGCTGGCATTGCTCACCCCAAGAGCGCCATAGCTGGTCACGCCGTAGCGACCACCATAGATGCTGCCGCCGCTCTGATTCGTCACCTGCCCACCGGTGGTCACCAGCACGCCGAACTCGCTCGTCGAGGTGATGCCACCCGAATTGGTCACCGTGCCGCCGCCGCCGATGGCCACGCCGAGATCCACCGCGCGGATGCTGCCGCCCAGATTGGTGATCGCCCCACCGGTCAGATAAACAGCCGCCGAGGTGACGGTGATCGGCGGGCCAAAAACATAGCCGGGCGTCGTGGTCCCGGTCTGCGAAATCGAGCCCTGGTTGATCACCGTGCCCGCACTGTGGGCCGACACGCCAAAGCTGTAGCCACTGATCACGCCGCTCGCCGCATTGCTCAGCGAGGCCAACTGGGTGAACGCCATGCCGTCACCGGCCGTCGCGCTCACCTGGCCGGCATTGCTCACCGTCCAACCAAAGGCAACCGCACTCTGCACCGCGTTGCCGCTCGCCGCCGAAATGGTCACGCCGGAATTGATGCTGAGCGGGCTGTCGTTGGTGTTGGTCAAGGCAGGCAGGCCGCTGAGATAGTTCGCGGTGATCGTGCGCGCCATGTTTGCGCTCCTGAATATGCCCGGCCGTCGGCTGGCGTTGATGCCGCACTAGATCAAGGCTGCAGCGTCCGGGCATATAGCATGACGGGCCCGAATCGTAGCAAGCCGCACCACCGACGAACTTATCGCTTGCCGCCTAATTGTCGTTCAGCAACGATGTGACTCACGCCGGCTCCCGACGCAGCCGGTAATGGCTCACCCCCCATTCCGCCCCACCACGCGCGCCGAACAGGCCCGACGTGGCGAGGAAAAACAAGCGCCAACGCCGCTGCCACAACGCCCAGTCCGCGCCGTAGGTCGATCGCAGCACGCCCGCGATCGCACCCGCGTTGGCGTCGTAATTCTCCAACCAGTGATCTGCGGTGCGCGCATAGTGCGTGCCGGACCAGCGCCACTCCGCCTCCAGCGCCAGCGGGGCCGCAACATGCCGGATCAGCCCATGGCTCGGCATGATCCCGCCAGTGAAGAAATGCTGCGCGATCCAATCAGCACGATCGGTATGATCGAACCGGTATGGCACCCGGTCGTGGCTGAACACATGCAGAAACAGCCGCCCCTCCGGCCGCAGCCAGCCGGCGATCCGCGCCATCAGCGCCGACCAGTTCGACATATGCTCAAACATCTCCACCGACACCACGCGGTCATACTGGCGATCGGTGCTGAACATGTTCATGTCCGCGGTGATCACCCGCACATTGCCAAGGCCACGCCGCGCCGCCTCGCCCGTGATATAACCCCGCTGTGGTGCCGAGTTTGACACCGCGGTGATCCGTGCGTGCGGATAATGCTCGGCCATCCACAACGACAGCGAGCCCCAGCCGCAGCCCAGCTCCAGGATGTCCTGCCCGTCGGCCAGCATCGCATGCGCCGCCGTCGCGGCGAGGGCCGCCTCCTCCGCCTCGGCCAGCGAGCTGGTCGCGGTCTCATACAGGCAGCAGGAATATTTCCGCCTCGGCCCCAGCACATGTCCGAAGAACTCCGGCGGCAGCTCGTAATGCTGCGCGTTCGCATCGTCGGTGAACACAGCGATCTGCCGTGCCGCCATCTCGGACGCGAACGCCGCATCCACCCCAACCGGGGCGCGTGCCAGCTTACGCGCCGTGCGCCCAACCAGAGCCGCGATCCCCGCCCGCGTCAGGCTGTCAGGCAATGGCACGTGCTCAACGGCCGCGGTGGCGGCAGCGACCAGATTCATCATCGATCTCCAAACAGCCAGGGGAAGAACGCCGGAACCCGGCGCTGATAATCGGCATACAGCGCCCCGCGCCGCGCCAGCATCTGCCGCTCCAGCGGCGGAATGCCCGACACATGCACCAGCAACCAGTACATCACCACCGGCCCGATCAGCGCCAGCCCCCACCAGGGGGCGCCGAACGCGGCGACCGGATAGGCCAGCCAATGCAGCCACTCGAAAAAATAATTCGGATGGCGTGACCGCCCCCACAGCCCGGTCTGACAGACCAAGCCGTGATTGAGGGGATCGGCGCGGAACGCATGCAGTTGCCGATCCGCCACCGCCTCGCCCAGCACCGCGACCACCGCCACCAGCACAGCCAGCCCGTCCAGCCAATCGAGTGGCCGGCCCGCCGCCGCCGCCCGCCCCACCGGGATCAGCAGAATCGCCGCCGCCAGCGCCTGGATCTGCAAAAACGCGAATAGCTTGATCTCAAACCGCGGCGCCCACTCCACCCGGAACTGCGCGTAGCGGCTGTCCTCCGCCCGTCCGCGCGTGCGAATCAGCAGATAGGTGCCCAGCCGCAGCCCCCAGGCGCCGATCAGCGCGGCGACGATGAAGCGCCGCGGCCCCACCCCGTCAACCAGCGCCAGCAGCATCCCCGCTGCGCCAAGCCCATAGCTCCAGAACGTGTCCACCCAGCCGGCATTGCGCACCCGCCTCTGCCAGACCCAGGCGGCAGCCATCACCAGGCTGAGCAGCACCACAGCGCCGACAAAGCCGATCACGCCGCCCCCCGCGCGCCGATAAAGCGCCCCACATCGCGTCGCACCGGAGCGACAAACCTCAGCGGTCCGGCGAACGCACCGACCACAGGCGCATGCCCCACGCATGGATACACGATGCTCTCCACCCTCCGTCCCGCCGCACGCAACGCGGCGGCAAGATTGGCCGTGTTGCGCGGCAACACCACCCGGTCCGCCCCGCCGGTCGCCAGCAGAAAAGGCGGCGCCTGATCACTGACAAAATTGATCGGCTGGGTCGCCGCCAGCCCTGACGCCGGCCCGAAGATCGCCCGCAATGTGGCTGTGCCCAGCGGCAGAAAATCATACGGCCCGGACAGCCCGATCACCCCGCTCAGCTCCGCCGGCGTCATGCCCACCGCGCCCAGCCAGCGCCCGTCGAGCCCCAGCATCGCCGCGATATGCGCCCCCGCCGAATGCCCCATCAGGAATAACCGCGATGGATCCCCCCCGCGCGCCGCCGCATGCGCCCGCACCCAGGCTACCGCCGCTGCCCCGTCGCGCAGAAAATCGGGAAACCCCACCTCCGGCCACACCCGGTAATCGGCGATCGCGCAGATCACCCCATCGGCCGCCAGCGCGCTGCCGAGAAAGCGATACATCGCCTTCTCCCCCGCCTCCCATCCGCCACCGTAGAAGAACACCACGACCGGCGCCTTTTTCACGCCACGCGGCAGATACAGATCCAACCGCCCACGCGGCCCCGGCGCGTAGGCGAGATCACGCACCACCTCCACATCCGCCCCACGCGCCAGAAGATTCAGCAGCGCTGCCGGCGACAGCAGCGCCGCCAGGCTCTCGCTCACCCCATCGAAGGTCGTCGCACCGGCCACCTCAGACCCCGACCAGGGGCTGCACCAGCCGCGGCAGCCACTCATGCAGCCGCAACCGGCCGATGGTGGCCACCAGGCACACGCAATCCTGACCGGTCCGCAGCGCCCGCGGGCGATGATCGAGCGCTTCATCGCCCTCGGCGAGCGCGCCAACGCCGAACTCCCCGGTCTCATCGGCGAACGCACCCTGCAGCACCAGCGTCAACTCCAGCCCGCGATGGCCATGCAGCGACAAGGCCGCTCCGGGCGACACCCGGATCAGATCAAGCCGCGCATCATCCCGATCGCGCGGCAGCACCGCCATCATCCGCAGCCCCGGCGCCACCCAGCGCCAGCGACCGGTCGCGAAGCCCGCCGGCGTCGTCGGCACCGCCCGCACCGTCGGCGCGCTGTCCCGCAGATCCAACCCGGCGAGCGCCCGCTCAAGCGCCCCCGCCCCCATTGCCCCCGCCTGCATCTGGGCCGGCGCGCACGCCTCCAGCATCACCCCGGCCAGATCATGCGCCAGCCGCAGCGACACCTGGCACGACGCGCACATCGCCAGATGCGTGCGCACCACCACCCGATGCGGCGCCGGCAGACTGCCCGCGACATAGCCGATCAACGTCTCCTCGGAGGGATGGTGGCTCATTTCAACTCCTCCAGCGCCGCCCGCAGCCGCGCCATCGCCAGCCGCAGCCGCGATTTCACGGTGCCCAGCGGAATGCCCAACGCCCGCTCGATCTCGCCATGCGGGCGATCGTCAAAAAACGACAGCCTCAGCACCTCCGCCTGCTCCGGCGGCAGCAGCGCGATCGCCGCCCGCAATCGCTCCGCCCGCTGGGCGGCATCCAGCACACTGTCCGCGGCCGGCGGCGGCGGCGCATCCTCCAGCGGATCAACCTCTGCCGCCGCGAGGCGGTCCCGCCGCGCCGCATCGATGCGCAGATTGCGCGCAATCGTGAAGATCCACGCCGCCGCACTCGCCCCGGCCGGATCGAATTGCCCCGCCTTGCGCCAGACCAGCAGCATCGTCTCCTGCGCAAGCTCCTCCGCCCGCGCCGGCGGCAGCCCGAGCCGCAACAGATACGTCTTCACCCGCGGCGCGAAATGATGGAACGCCGCCACGAAGGCGGCACGATCCCCCCGCTCGGCGATGGCCACCAGCCAGGCGGCAGCATCCTCGCTCATCGGCGCATCGGCCGACCGGCGGGCAAGGGAGGAGAGGGCAAACACAACATCCATGCCACCTTAACGCGCGACCCGCCGATTTGGATCACCGCCCATGAACTGCGAGTGAACCGCGAGTGAACTGCGAGCAGGGTGATCCAAAACCCAAACTGGCGCGTATATGGGACAACGGCACTTCACCGCATCGTGTGCGGGCGCCAAAGACATCATCGCCAAAGACATCATCGCCAAAGACATCATCGCCAGAGACATCGTGGCCAGGGACATCATGGCAAGAGTGGACATGGACAGCAGACAAACACGCCCCCGCGTCGCAGTGATCGGATCCGGCATCTCCGGCATGTCCGCGGCTTGGCTGCTGTCCGGCTCGCACGAGGTCACACTCTACGAGGCCGCCCCCCAGCCCGGCGGCCATACCCGCACCATCGACCTGCCCGGCACCGGCCCGGTCGATATGGGCTTCATCGTCTACAACGAACCCACCTACCCCAACCTCGTCGCCCTGTTCCGTCATCTCGGCGTGGCCACCCAGCCCTCAGAGATGAGCTTCGCCGTCTCCATCGATGCCGGCCGCCTCGAATATGCCGGCAGCGACCTGCGCGGGCTTCTCGCCCAGCCCGCCAATCTGGTGCGCCCACGCTTTTGGTCGATGCTGCGCGACCTCCTGCGTTTTTATCGCGAGGCCCCCGCCGACGCCGCCGACCTCGAGCGCGACCTGATCAGCCTCGATGCCTATCTCGCCGGCCGCGGCTATGGCCCGGGCTTCGTGTTCGACCACCTGCTGCCGATGGCCGCCGCCATCTGGTCCACCCCCGCCTCCGAGGTCGGCGCCTACCCCGCCACCGCCTTCATCCGCTTTTGCGACAATCACGGCCTGCTCAAGCTGCGCGACCGCCCGGTCTGGCGCACCGTCACCGGCGGCTCGCGCGCCTATATCGCCCCGCTCACCGCCCCCTATGCCGAGCGCCTGCGCCTCGGGCGCGCGGTGCTCAGCGTCACCCGCCGGCCCGACAGCGTGGAGCTGCGCGACAGCAGCGGGGCGGTGGAAAGTTTCGACGAAATCGTCCTCGCCACCCACGCGCCCACCTCACTGGCCATGCTCGCCGACCCCTCCGACGCCGAAACCGCCCTGCTCGGCGCCGTCCGCACCGCTGCCAACCGCGTGGTGATGCACACCGACGCCACGCTGATGCCCCGCCGCCGCGCCGCCTGGGCCAGCTGGAACTATCTCGGCACCTCCAGCCAAGCCGCCGGCGAGCTCTGCGTCACCTACTGGATGAACCGCCTGCAGTCCCTGCCTGCCGGGCGCGACATCTTCGTCACGCTGAACCCGCCGCGCGAGCCTGCCGGCATCCTGCATGAGGAGAATTTCGCCCACCCGCAGTTTGACGCCGGAGCAATCCGCGCCCAGCGCGCTCTGTGGTCGCTGCAGGGCACCAACCGCACCTGGTATTGCGGCGCCTGGTTCGGTGCCGGCTTCCACGAGGACGGCCTGCAGGCCGGCCTCGCGGTCGCCGAGCAACTCGGCGGCCTGCGTCGCCCCTGGGACGTGCCCGCCGCGGCCTCCCGCATTTTTCGCGAGGCCGTGAGCGCATGATCTCGGCGATCTATAGCGGCCGCGTGCTGCACAGCCGCAGCCGTCCGGTGCGGCACAGCCTGCATTATCGCATGCTGAATCTTCTGCTCGACATCGATGAGCTGCCCAGCCTCTCCGCCCGCCTGCGCCTGTTCGGCCATAACCGCCGCGCGGTGTTCTCCTTCCACGACCGCGACCACGGCGACGGCAGCGCGCGCCCCCTCGCCGCCCAGCTCCGCGCCGCGCTCGCCGACGCCGGGATCGCCGCCGATGGACCGATCCAGGTGCTGTGCATGCCGCGCCTGCTCGGCATGGTGTTCAATCCGCTCACCGTCTATTTCTGCAACAGCCGCGACGGCCGGCTCGCGGCGATTCTCTACGAGGTCAACAACACCTTCGGCCAACGCCACTCCTACCTGATGCCGGTCGACCAGCCCGACGCCCGGCCGATCCTGCAGGCCTGCGACAAACATTTCTACGTCTCGCCTTTCATGGACATGGACCTGCAGTATCGTTTCCGCGTGATGCCCCCTTCCGACTCCCTCAGCGTCACGATCGATGTCAGCGATCCCACCGGTCCGCTGCTGCACGCCGCCTTCGCCGCCACCCGCGCCGAGCTGACTGACGCAGCACTCCTGCGCGCCTTCCTCGCCCACCCGCTGCTTGCATTGCGCGTGTTTGGCGGCATTCATTGGGAAGCGCTGAAGCTGTGGCGCAAGGGAATGAAACTGCGGCCACGACCGACGCCGCCGGCTGCACCCATCTCGTTCGGCACGCAAGGGGACCTTCGATGAGCCAAACCCAGAGCCTGCCCACCGAGGCCGCCTGCCCGCAGACCGGCGGTGGCCTGCACGCCGCCCTGCTGCGCCGTCTGTGCGCGCACATGCAGGCCGGCTCCATCCACATCACCATGCCCGGCGGCCGCACGCTGCATCATCGCGGTGCCGAAACAGGCCCGTCCGCCGAGGTGGTCCTGCATCGCTGGCGCGGCCTGCGCCGGCTGATCCTGCGCGGCGACATCGCCTTCGCCCAGGGCTTCATCGATGGCGACTGGTCCAGCCCCGACGTCACCGCCCTGCTCGAACTCGCCGCCATCAATGCCGAACGACTCGACGACGTGATGGCCGGCCCCAAACTCGCCCGCTGGACCCACCGCGCGCTGCACCTGCTGCGCGCCAACACCAAACGCGGCAGCCGCCGCAACATCGAGGCGCATTACGACCTCGGCAACGAATTCTACGCGCGCTGGCTGGATCGCGGCATGACCTACTCCTCCGCCCTCTACACCGATCCAGCGATGAGCCTGGAAGCGGCGCAGACCGCGAAGCAGGACCGGATCATTGCGCTTCTCAATCCCATCGCCGGCGCCAGCGTGCTTGAAATCGGCATGGGCTGGGGCGGCCTCGCCGAACGCCTCGCCCGCGCCGGCTGCGCGGTCACCGGCCTCACGCTATCGCCCGCCCAGCTTGGCTATGCGCGCAGCCGCCTGCAGGGCCAACCCGTCACCGCCGCACTTCGCGACTACCGTGATGAGGTCGGCGCGTACGACCACATCGTCTCGATCGAGATGCTCGAAGCCGTCGGCGAAGCCTACTGGCCCTCTTATTTCGGCAAACTGCATGACTGCCTGCGCCCCGGCGGCACTGCGGTGCTGCAGGTCATCACCATCGCCGAGGATCGCTACACCAACTATCGCCGCGCTGCCGACTTCATCCAGCACTACATCTTCCCTGGCGGCATGCTGCCGAGCCCGAGCGTCGTCGCCGACCAGGCCGCGCGCGCCGGCCTGGTGATCACCGCGCAGGAGAATT
>CAIVDX010000183.1 GCA_903904805.1 uncultured Rhodospirillales bacterium | reverse complement strand
CGCGCAGTTTCTTGCCGTCGCGCGTGGTCGCAAGGCTGCCGTGACCGGTTTGGTGCTGCAATCCCTGCCACGCGCAGACGACCAGCCTGCCCGGCTGGGCTTTACCGTCACCAAGAAGGTTGGCAACTCCGTGATCCGCAACCGCACCAGGCGGCGGCTGAAAGAGGCCGCGCGCCTGCTGCTGGCCGAGCGTGCCGCGCAGGGCAATCCGGTGCTGGGTCATGATCTTGTGCTGATCGGGCGGGACGCCACACGCGGGCGCGATTTCGGCAAGCTGATCGACGACATCCGGGCCGCGTTGCGCAAGGCCGGCGTGCCGTGAGCAGCCGCAAGCATCTCGGCATGGCTGCCCCCTCCCTCGCGGTGTCCATCCCGGCACGGGCGCTGATTGTCTTCGTGCGCATCTACCAATATGTGGTGCGGCCGATCATTGGTTCGCATTGCCGCTTCGACCCCCATTGCAGCGCCTATGCGATCGAGGCACTGCAACGGCACGGCGCCTGGCGCGGTGCGATCCTCTCGGCGCGGCGGGTGCTGCGCTGCAATCCCTGGCATGCGGGCGGACCGGACCCGGTGCCAGATCATCCATTCCGGCGGAAGGGCCTGTCGGCACACTGATGGACCAGAACCGCATGTTTCTCGCGATCGCCCTGTCGGTCGCGATTCTGCTCGGCTGGCAGTTCGGGATTCGCCCGCTGCTGCCGCAACCGCCCGCGCCGGTCATCACCGAGCAGGTGCCGGCCAAGGCCACCGCGGCTGCCCGCAAGGCAGCGCTCACCGCCGAGGGCGCTCCCACCGCCGCCGTCACTGCCCCGCGTGAGGTGCCGCGCCTGCCGATCGATGCCCCGCGCGTGCAGGGCAGCATCAGCCTGCTCGGCGCCCGCATCGACGACGTCGTGCTGCGCGACTATCACGAGACCACCGACCCAAAATCGCCGCTGGTGCATGTGTTGCAGCCCGCCTCCGCCGAGCAGCCCTATTACGTGCAGTTCGGCTGGACCTCAGCCACACCGGGCGTGAAGCTGCCCGACAACAGCACGACCTGGACCGCCAGCGAGGGCGCGCTCTCGGCCACCCACCCGGTCACGCTCGGCTGGAACAACGGCGCTGGCCTGCTTTTCTCGATCGAGATCTCGATCGACGAGAACTACATGTTCCAGCTCCGCCAGAGCGTGCGCAATGATACCGCAGCACCGGTGAGCCTGTTGCCCTGGGCCCGCATCAAGCGTGACTACACGCCCGAGACCGAAGGCTATTACGTTCTGCATGAGGGCCTGATCGGCGTTCTGAACGGCCGCCTGCAGGAGACCACCTACGGCGACGCAAAGAAAACCGGCAGCGCGCATGACGGGGTCGCCTACAACGCCACCTCCACCGGAGGCTGGGCCGGCTTCACCGACAAATATTGGCTGGTGGCCCTGGTGCCCGATCAGAAGGCAGCGAGCGCGGTGAATTTCCGCCATGTCGCGGTGACCGATGGCGATGGCTACCAGGTCGACAGTGCTGCTACCGAGCCGCAGATCATCGCCCCCGGCACCGACGCCGCCAGCATCTCGCATCTGTTCGCCGGCGCGAAGGTGGTGAAGCTGCTCGACCATTATGAAGAGGTCGACTCGATCCCCTATTTCGACAAGGCGGTGGATTTCGGCTGGTTCTACTTCCTCACCAAGCCGATGTTCTACGCGCTGGATTTCCTCAACAGCCTGCTCGGCAATTTCGGCCTGGCGATCATGGCGCTGACCGTCATCGTCAAGGCGCTGTTCTTCCCGCTGGCCAATAAATCCTACCGTTCGATGAACAAGATGAAGACGCTCGCCCCCAAGATCCAGGCGATGCGTGAGCGGCTGAAGGACCAGCCCGAGAAGATTCAGGCCGAGATGATGGCCATCTATAAGGCCGAGAAGGTGAATCCCGCATCCGGCTGCCTGCCCATGCTGGTGCAGATCCCGGTGTTCTTTTCGCTCTACAAGGTGATCTTCGTCACCATCGAGATGCGCCAGGCGCCCTTCTTCGGCTGGATCCATGATCTCTCGGCGATCGACCCCACGAACCTGTTCAACGCCTTCGGCCTGATCCCGATCGATCCGTCGAGCTTCTCGCCGCTGCTGCATCTGGGCGTGTGGCCGATCATCATGGGCATCACCATGTTCCTGCAGCAGAAGATGAATCCGCCGCCGCCGGACCCGGTGCAGGCGAAGATGTTCCAGTTCATGCCGCTGGTGTTCACCTTCATGCTCGCCCGCTTCCCGGCCGGTCTGGTGATCTATTGGAGCTGGAACAACACGCTGACGGTGCTGCAGCAATGGCTGATCACCAAGCGCATCCCCAAGCCGGTCGCCACCCCGGCCGGCGGCTGAGCACGTCATGGCGTTCCTCCCGGCCGAACCCGACGAGGCCGCCATCGAGGCTGGCCGCAAGCTGTTCGCGGCCGAGGCGAAATTCTACCACGGCGCCCAGCGCATCGATCAGCTGCCGGCGATGGCGCGCGGCGAGGTGGCTTTCGCCGGGCGTTCCAACGTGGGCAAATCCTCGCTGATCAACGCGCTCACCGGTCACAAGGCGCTGGCTCGCGCCTCGGGCCAGCCCGGCCGCACCAAGCAGTTGAATTTCTTCGATCTTGGCGGCCGTCTGGTGCTGGTCGACATGCCCGGCTATGGCTTCGCCCAGGCCAACAAGTCAGTCAAAGAAGACTGGCAGGGCCTGATGTTCGAATATCTCCGCGGCCGCCCCACTTTGCGCCGCGTGGTCCTG
>CAIVDX010000182.1 GCA_903904805.1 uncultured Rhodospirillales bacterium | reverse complement strand
CGCCGCCTGTGTCGAGTTCAACCACACCGCCACCCTGCTGCATGACGATGTGGTGGACGACTCCATGCTCCGGCGGGGCCTCGCCAGCGCCAACGCGGTATTCGGTAACAAGGCCTCGGTGCTGGTGGGTGATTTCCTGTTCGCCCGCGCCTTCCAGCTGATGGTGGCCGATGGCTCGCTGCCGGTGCTCGCCATCCTCTCTCGCGCGGCGGCCACCATCGCCGAGGGCGAGGTGCTGCAGCTGGCCACCCAGAACGATCTCACCACCTCCGAAGCGCAATATCTTGATGTGGTGATGGGCAAGACCGCCGCCCTGTTCGCCGCCGCCTGCCAGGTCGGTGCCGTCGTCGCCGATCGCCCCGAAGCTGAGGAAAAGGCGCTTGCCGAATACGGCATGAAGCTCGGCATCGCCTTCCAGCTAGTGGACGACGCCCTCGATTACGCCGCTGATCAGGCCACTTTGGGCAAGACTGTCGGCGACGATTTCCGCGAGGGCAAACTCACCCTGCCGGTGCTGGTCGCCTACGCGGCCGCCGACGACGTCGAACGCGCCTTCTGGCATCGCACCATCGCCGACGGCAGCCAGACCGACGCCGACCTCGACCGTGCCATGGCCATCATGGAACGACGTGGTGCGATCACCGCCACCTTCGAACGGGCACGTGGCTACGCCCGTGAGGCACGCGAGGCGTTGGATGTCTTTCCGGCGTCGGAGATCAGGTCGCTGCTGCAGGACGTGACTGAATATACGATTTCCAGGGCGTACTAAGGCCAGGACTACGCCCCGGCCCCCTCACGCGACAGCCTGCTTTGGCACGCCGGGGCCGTGCGGCCCCAGAACCTTATCTCCGCCCCGGAACTTATCCACACCCCTGAACTTATTCCCGCCAATACACGAGGCGCGCAGTTGGAATCCCGCTTTCTCAGAAACTTCCAGGAACACGATATTACCACGCCAGACGGCATAACGATCCATGCCGCCATCGGCGGCGAGGGGCCGCCTCTGCTCCTGCTGCATGGGCACCCGCAAACCCATATCACCTGGCGCAAGATCGCCCCTGACCTGGCGCGGCACTTCACCGTCATCGCCCCAGATCTGCGCGGCTATGGCGACAGCTCCAAGCCTGCAGGCGGCGAGAACCACATCGCCTATTCCAAACGCGCCATGGCCGCCGACCAGGTCGCCCTGATGCGGATCCTCGGCCACGACACATTTTCAGTCGTGGGCCACGACCGCGGCGGCCGCGTCGCGCATCGCATGGCGCTCGACCACCCCGCCGCCGTCAGCAAGATCGCCGTCCTCGTCATTGCTCCCACCGCCACGATGTATGCGCTCACCAACCAGGCATTCGCCACGAGCTATTTCTGGTGGTTCTTCCTGATCCAGCCCGAGCCATTGCCGGAACGCCTGATCGCCGCCGATCCTGAATTCTTCCTGCGCACCCACATCGACGCGCAGATCAAACTCGCCGGTGCCACCGAGCCGGAAGCCTTCGCCGAATATCTGCGCGTCTATATGAACCCAGACTGCCGACACGCCATCTGCGAGGATTACCGTGCCGCCGCGACCATCGATCTGGAACACGATGCCGCGGACGGCGACCGGCGAATAACGGCTCCGTTGCTGGCCCTATGGGGTGGCCAGGGAACCGTCGGCAAGCTCTATGACGTGCCGGCTACATGGCGCGAGAAGGCTCTCAATGTGCGCGGCCGAGCCCTGGCCTGCGGCCACACGCTGCAGGAGGAACTCCCCATCGAAGTGCTGGCGGAGTTGCTGTCGTTCCTCCGCAGCTAGCATCGCCCGCTTGCCCAAACCCACAAGGGCTTTTTGCTTCTTGTTTTCAAACAAGAAGCGCGTGCCTTGGCCCTATTCCACACCGCCCTTGAACGCGAGCGCCTGCGCCGCCGAGGAAATCCCTCCATGCGCACCGGACCAGCCGACCGGGTCTTCCATGAAGCGACGCACCTCGGCGAGCGAGGCGGCGTCGAAATAGGGACGGTCCTTGCAGGCTTCCAGCACGTCCCAGAAGGTGCAGAGAGAGTGCAGCTCAATGTTCATCTCGGCCAGTGTCTCGAAGCTGCCGGGGAACACGCCGTAGAAGAATACCACGAAGGTGTGGTTGATCAGCGCGCCGGCATCGCGCAGCGCCTGGGCGAAGCGGATCTTGGAACCGCCATCAGTGGTCAGATCCTCAACCAGCAGCGTGCGCTTGCCCTCGGGCACATCGCCCTCGATCAGCGCGTTGCGGCCGAAGCCCTTCGGCTTTTTGCGGATATAGGCCATCGGGGCCGCCATGCGGTCGGAGATCCAGGCGGCGAAGGGGATGCCCGCGGTCTCACCGCCCGCGACGACCTCGATGGTTTCCAGCCCGATGTGGCGGTTGATGTGCTCCACGGCCAGTTCCATGATCTTCGCCCGCGCGCGCGGGAAATAGATGATGCGGCGGCAGTCGATGTAGACTGGCGACTTCCAGCCCGAGGTGAAGGTGTAGGGCTCTTCGGGGCGGAAATTGATCGCCTTGATTTCCAGCAGGATGCGGGCGGTGGTGAGCGCTGCGTCGCGGTCCCAGTCGGATTGGGCGGTGGTGGACATCGGCGTCTCCAGTATATGACAGTTCGATAGGGTGGTTTGGTTTGGGTCTTCGTAGCGAAGGCGCATGGGTGCGTCCATGATCCAAGCAGACGAGTCGGGGGGAGGCAGGCATGACCAGGCAGTATCAGATCGCGGTAATTCCCGGTGACGGCATCGGCAAGGAGACCGTGCCGGAGGGGATGCGCGTCCTGCATGCCGCCGCCAGTCGCTATGGCTTCGAGCTGAAAACCACCGATTATGACTGGTCCTGCGAGACCTATCAGCGCACCGGTGCGATGATGCCCGCCGATGGCATCGAGCGGCTGCGCCCGTCGGATGCGATCTTTCTGGGCGCGGTCGGTTTTCCCGGTGTGCCGGATCATGTCTCGCTGTGGGGTCTGCTGATCCCGATCCGGCGCGAGTTCGACCAGTATGTGAATATCCGTCCCTGCCGGCTGATGCCGGGGCTCGCCTCGCCGCTGGCCGGGCGCACCGCTGCAGATATCGACTTCATCGTGGTGCGCGAGAACACCGAGGGCGAATATTCCTCGATCGGCGGGCGCCAGTTCGCCGGCACCGATCGCGAGCAGGCCAGCCAGCTGTCCGTATTCACCCGCTTCG
>CAIVDX010000181.1 GCA_903904805.1 uncultured Rhodospirillales bacterium | reverse complement strand
AGCGTGCCGCCCACCGGCACGCCGGAGGGGTAGGCATGAACGAAGCCGGGCATGTTGAAGATGATCGCCCCGGTGCCCTTCTCGTCCGGCCCGACCAGCATCTCGCAGGCGAATTTCAGCAGATGCACCTTCACCTTGTCGTGGGTGAAATGCTCGTTGACGACATCCAGCATGCTCTGCTGCATCACCCGCATCAGCGCGCGGCCTTCCGCGCTCTGATCCAGCAGCGCCCAGAACGGGCCCTGCGGCGGCGGCGGGACGAACATGCCCTGCACGATCATCGGCAGCAGCGCGGCACTTTTGGCGGCGAAGGCGCGATAGGCCTCGGCGTCGCGCGGGCTGACGCGGGCGATGCTCGCGCAGGTCCTGTCGAGATCGGAATAGGTGACGATGCTGTCCTGGTCGTCGAAGATCGTCGAGAAGATGGCCTCGGGGTAGATGTATTTCAGGCCGAATGTCGACACCAGGCCGAGTTCGTCGCGTTGCAGCAGCGGGTTCGCCTGGATCACGATGTGGGTGGCGGAATGCCAATCATGGCGATAGCCGGGGGCGACGAACGCGCTGCTCATCACACCGCCACCGAAATGGTCGTTCTTTTCCAGCACCAGCAGCTTCTGCCCGGATTTGGCGAGATAGGCACCCGCGATCAGCCCGTTATGGCCTGAGCCGATCACAATCACATCATAGCTGGCTGACACGCTCGTCTCCCTGTTGCCGGACCGCCCGGTCGGCATTTCTTGCTGGTCTCATGAGGCCATGCCCGATTTGGGTCAGTGCAGCATGGCTGTCATTCTTGTGCTAGCTTGGGCGCCAGCTTGGGCGCCAGCGCGGGCGCTAGCGTGGCGGCTGCCACTTGCCCAGCGCCGCGCTGGCGCCGGCGGCAAAGCTCTCGTCGATGATCGCGGCGAGGTCGAGGCCGGGTGCGACCCAGCCGCGCGATTGGAAGAAGGTCAGATCGCGCCTGATGGACTCGACATTCAGCCGGCCATCGGGATCGACCGGGGCTGCGTAGATCGCGCCGATGATCTCGGGGTCCATGTGGAGTTCCTTCGCGATCACCGCGATGATCCTGTCAGCGCCAGGGCCGGTGATGCGGCCGCCCTGCAGCGCCGCGGTGTAGGCGCGCACGGCGGCCAGCCAGCCGCGCATGAAACGTTGCGCGATCGCGGTGCGGGCGGTGGCGAAGTTCTCGCTGTAGAACAGGCAGGTGATCTGCTGGTTGGGGTAAAAATCATTGGTGTTCATCACCCGCACGCCGACCCCGGCGCGCTCCAGCTGGGTTGCCTGCGGCTCGGGCAGCAGGCTGCCATCGATCGCCTTGTTGCGCATCGCCGCGGCCTGTTCGGGGAAGGAGAGATAGACGATGCCGACATCGTCGTAGCTGATCCCGCCCGCCTTGGCCGCCTCGTTCAGCAGCGACAGGGTGGTGACGCCGGCGGCGGCGAAGCCCATCCTGCGGCCCTTGAGATCGGCAAGTGTCTTGAAGGTGCTGCTCTCCACCAGGTCTTTTCGCATGAACACCGTCTGGTAGAGCGAGACGGCATCGGTGTGGCCGCGATCGGCGACGACGCGGAAATGCACGCCGCGGGTGACGGCGTTGTAGAATCCCACCGACAGCGCGCCGCTGCCGACATCAAGCTCGCCGGTGCCGAGCGAGGGGATGACCTTCGCGCCGGAATCCATTGTGATCAGATCGACATCCAGCCCTTCCCGCGCGAAAAACCCCATATCGCGCGCGATGAACAAGGGCGCGTCGGAGGCCGACCCGCCGATCCCCACCGCCACGCGATCCGCCGCGTGTGCCGCAGGCGCGATCAGCAGCAGCATCCAGATTGCCAGCGCTTTCATCACGTCGTCTCCCCACCAAGGACAAAGTCCAAACGTCTTTTTGTTTTTTATGAAAGACCGTTGCTGTCTCAGCCTTTCCCGCCATGTCCGGTGACCAGCCGGGCAAGCTCGCCCGGCGCTTCAGGCAGCGCATTGCCGCGCCAGACCACATGCAGATCCGGCCGCACCAGCAGATAATCGAACCCATAGACCGCGCGCGCCGCATCTGAGGTGACATCGAGCACCGCGAAGGGCGCGCCGATGGTGGCGAAGGCCGCGCCCAATGCGGACGGGGCGGCCGGGTCGCGTGCCAGGCGCAGCAGGGTGTAGCTGTCGCCCAGCTGGTCGAGCACCGAGACACCGGGGCGCACCCACACATGCGGCAGGCGCGCGCCGGGCCATGTTGTGGGGACGTAATATTCCAGGATATGCGGCGGCGGCTCGCCGGGTTCGGTGCAGATCACCGGCGAATTCTCGTAGCGATAGCCAAGCTCGTTGCCGACCACGGCGGAGGATTTCTGCCCCTCGATCGATGCGACCTCGATCAGGTGCGCGCGCGCCGCCTCGCCCTGCGGCGTGTCCTCCTCGATCCAGGGGCGCCAGAGGTCGCGCCAGACGCGGCGGCCGGAATTGCCGTTGCCGGAGCCGGCGACATTGCGGCGGCCGACATGGCGGCGTTCGATCTCGTAGGAGGCGAGCAGCTCCGGCCCGGCCCAGCCGCGCAGCGTGGCGGCGAGTTTCCAGGAGAGGTCGATGGCATCGCCCACCCCGGTGTTCATGCCCAGCCCGCCGGTGGGGATCACCAGGTGGCAGGCATCGCCGGCGATGAAGACGCGCTGCTCGGCATAGGCGGTGGCGAGCAGCAGGCGCTGCGTCCATTTGCCAATGTGCAGCATCTCATAGGTGATCGGCACGCCGACCATCTCGCGCAGGCGCTGGTGCATCTGTTCGGCCTCGTCGACCACCGAGTGCAGGGTGAAATGACGTGTGGAATCCTGCACGATCAGAAAGGTCCAGTCGCGGTCGACGCGGTGATAATGGCGCCCGCGCGGCACCGAAACCTTGTCCCAGAGGTCGTCGGAGGTGAACAGCGCCTGGTGCATGGTGAGCAGCTCCGGCTCGCCTTCCATGCGGATGCCAAGCTGCTTGCGCACCGTGCTGGCGCCGCCATCGCAGCCGACGAGATAGCGCGCGGTGAGGCTGAGCGATGCGCCGGCACTGGTTCTGATCCGGCTGGTCACCTGATCGGGCTGCTGGTCGAAAGACTCGAAGGCATGGCCGAAGCGGACCGAGACGCAGGGGATCTGCTCGGCGACCGAGCGCAGCAGCGGCTCGAGCGTGTATTGCGAAATGATCCGGTAGGGCTCCATCGGCAGGCTGCCATCGTTGGTGGCGGCGATGCGCGCCTTCGCGGCCTGCACGGTGGGAAACGGAAAGGTGAGCAGCGGCGGGCGGGCCATCGAGGTGACGAGGAAATTGTCCATCGGCCAATCCTCGGGATAGCCGGCGTCGCGCACCATCTGGGCGATGCCCAGGCGGCGGAAGATTTCCATGGTGCGGGGGTTGCAGCGCTCCATCTTGGGATATCCGCTGGGTGCGTCGTTCCGTTCGACCAGGATGCAGCTGATGCCGCGGTGGCCAAGATCGATGGCCAGCGTGAGTCCAACCGGACCGGCACCCACGATCAGCACGTCCGCGTCCATTGCTCGCCTCCCGCAGCGTCTTTTGCGCGATGCTGCCGCAGTGCGTGGCCGGACACAATGCTGCCGGGCGCGCGGCGGTCGCGGCGGGCTATCTGATGGTCATCACGCCGGCGGAAAAGCTGGCGAAGCGGTCGGCGCAGACCGGCCAGTCGATCAGGTGGAAGATGGCATCGAGATAGGCGGCGCGATCGGCGGGATAGGCGGCGTCGTAGGCGTGCTCCCACAGATCGCAGATCAGCACGCCGGGCTTGTGCAGCGGCAGCACGCTGTCATTGCCGGGCAGCACCAGGATTTCGAGCTGGGTGGTGCGCAGGCCGGAGACCGCGAGAAAGGCCCAGCCGCTGCCCAGATGCGCCATGGCGGCGGCGATGAATTGCGCGCGGAAGCCGGCGAAGCTGCCGAAGCTCGCCGCGATGGCGTCTGCCAGCGCGCCGGTGGGCTCGCCGCCCTGGCCGGGGCTGATCACCTTCCACTGGAACTGGTGGTTGGCATGGCCGCCGGCGAGGTCGCGCAGATCGGCCTGGGCGGCCTGCGGGGCCGTGGGCAGATCGCGCAGCAGCTCCTCGATGGTGCCGTGGCCGAGATCCGGATGGCGCAGCAAAGCGGCGTTCAGCGCGGCGGTGGTGGCGCGATGATGGATCGCGTGATGGCGGCGCAGCATCTCGGCCGGGATGAAGGGCTCGAGCGCGTCATAGGCGT
>CAIVDX010000180.1 GCA_903904805.1 uncultured Rhodospirillales bacterium | reverse complement strand
GGTGGCGGGTTTGATCGGGCCGGCGGCGGTGGTGCCGGCGGCGGGCGCGGTGGTGGTTGTCAGGCTGCCGGTGGTGCCGGTGGTGAAGCCGGCGGCGGCCAGAATGGTGGCGGTGAGGGATGGGGGGTCAAGCGGTGGCGTGGCGTGTGTGGCGAGCAGCGGGCCGGCTGCGTCGTCGGCGGTCAGGGTGAAGGGCTGGTCGAGGTCGTGCATCTGGCGCATCTCGCGCGCTCCCGTGGGGTCGGTTGCTGTGGGGCGCGCTGTTTTGCCGCGATGGTGCTTTTCTGGACCCGGCTAGAAATAGTTCAGGAGTGTTAACGCATGTTGAACGCCGCTCCTGTCGTTCTTAACACTTGGAAGTTCTTTGGTTCTTTTTTTCAGAAAAGACCATTCTTCCCTACTGGATCACCGCATTCCCATTGCTGAAGCTGACATGCGAGGCCAGGAAGGCGCTGGCGGTCAGGCCGGCAGGCTGGTCAAGCAGGATCACCCCATGGGTGACCGATGCGCCGACGATGGCGATCGCATTCTGTCCGCCGATGGTCTCGTTGTAGGCCTCCAGAACGGAGCTGGCCGCGCCGCCCAGGCTGAGGGTGAGCTCGTCGAGGCCGAAGGTGAAATTGGCGAATTCGTCGATGCCGCCGAGGATGGTGAGGGGGGCGGTGATCGTGGTCGCGCCGGAGCCCAGCGTGATGACGTCGCTGGCGCCGAGAAAGCTCGGCGTGGCGGTGCCGATCGGGGCGGTGGCGTAGGCGTAGTTGCCGTTCAGCGTGAGGCTGACCGGGGCTGCCAGGGTGGCGAGACTCAGCGGCCTGCCATTGGTGGAGCCGATCAATGTCACCTGGGCGAGTTTGCTGTCCTGACCAAGGGTGGACGCCATGGCGTTGATGTTGCTGGTGTGGTCGGTGACGGTGAAGCTCGCGACCTGAGGGCTCGCCTGCAGGGCGGCGGCCTGCAGCACGTTGGCGTTGGGGACGGTGACGCTGGCGTCGGGCAGCAGCTTCACCAGAGCCGCGTCGGTCGCGAGCTGGGCACGGGTGAGGCTGATCAGGCCGACGGAGGTGATGCTGATGCCGGCGATGCGGCCGGATGCGGCCAGGATTTCCAGCTGGTCGGCGTTGGTGGCGATGGCGCCCGCGCTGTCGGCGATGAGCAGCGAGCCGGCGCTGGTGGCCAGCGCCTGGGCGACCGTGATGGTGCCGCTGACGGCCGCGGTGACGGTGACGGAGAGTGCGGACCAGTCGCCCCAATAGGCGCCATTATAGGCGCGGACCTCGATGGTGTCGGCGCCGGGGGTGGTGGCGAGCAGCGTGACGTCGCCAAGGCTGGTGGTGGTGATCGCGCCGGCCGCGCTGGTGGCTGCGGCCTGCGCTGTGCCGAGATAGGTCAGCATATCCGCGCTGTTGGTTTGGTAGATCTGATATTCGGTGACGGACTGGCCGGCCTTCGGGTTGGTGGCGCTGACGGCGCCGGTGATCGCGGTGCTGGCGCCGACATTGGTGGTGATGCTGCCGGCCGACACGATCGGGGCGTCGAGTTCGTAGACCACGACGGAGGCGGGATTGACGCCGTTGAATTCCTGGCTGGCGGCGTGCGCGGGGGCGACGATGATGTCGCTGGCATCGCCGTCACTGGCGCTGTTGGCGACCTGGCCGTTCGGATAGACGTAGGTGATGTTGTCGATCAGCTGCGCCGCTGCGCCGCTGCCGGAGACCACGGTGGTGATGTGGCCGGTACCGGAGGCGGTGATGAAGGACACCATCTCGCCGGTCGTCACGCTGTTGGCCCAGTTGGCATTGGGATTGAGCGTGCCGTCATAGGCGACGATCCATTCGCCGTTGCTGATGCCGGTGATGCCGACCAGCGGCGAGGTTGCGGGCAGGCTGGTGCCGGCTTTGGCGGCGATGTCGCTGGCCAGCACCCAGCAGCCATTCATGTTCCAGACGTCGCCGACATAGCTCTGCGCGGCGGCGGCGATCGAGGCTGGCGTGGCCTGGCTGGGCACCGCGGCGGCGGTCGCCTGGGTGAGCACGGTGACCGAGCCCTGATAGCTGAAATAGGTGGGGTTGTAGACCAGCACGTAGGGCTGGGCGGCCCAGCCGGTGGCCAGCGTGGCGTTGGAGCAGCCGTAGAGCGAGATGGTGGCGGTGTCGCCGAGATTGGTGCCGGTGGTGAAGGTCAGCGCATTGAGCGGGCCGTAGGTGGCGTTCACGTAGCTGTTGGTGCTGGCCTGATAGGTGAAGACGATGCCGGCGGTCCATGGGTCGGCGCCAGTGCTGCTCAGCGCCATTGTGGTGCCGTTGCCACTGAGCAGGCCGGTGTCGATGGGGTTGAAGCCGGCGGTGTATTCGTTGCGGTCGAGCACGCTCACGATCATGTAGGCGGGGGTGGCCGCGGAGGCGGGCACGGTGAACAGGCTGGCGAGGCTGATGGTCTGCAGCCTTGCGGCCTCGACGGAGCCGACATCGATCACGGTGCCGGCGGCGAGGGCCGCGATGGCGGATGTCGTCAGCGCATTCACGCCGAGCATCGGCGCGCCGGACACTGCGCCACCGGCGATCGGCGCGGTGTCCGGATTCGTCGTATACTTGTAAATTCCACGCATGCCGCAGTTTCCCTGAGTATTTGCCGGGGAGACTTGCGGCGAAGCGGCGGCCGATGGCCAGCATAGAAAAGAACAGAATGATCTTCGTTACATCTGTTACAACTGGTCGCCATTGGTCCGATTGTAACAGGGGCTGAGGCGGCGGTTTATTGTCGCTGCGCATCGGATGCCGCGCCGTGCAAGGCGGGCTGGTGCCGGGTGAGGGATTTGAACCCCCGACCTTCGGTTTACAAAACCGCTGCAAAACTCATGATCCTTGGCACAGAAAAATATTTATTATCAATAGGTTAGTCACGATTTATCTACTTTCTTCGATGACTGAATTGCAGCTATGCACCGCCGGTGCACCGTTGAGAATGGATTTCGCGAGCGTCCGGCAGCTTAGGGCAAGCGTGCACCAGACGCGCCCCACTGTCAGCAGGCCGGTGCTGGGTGAAGTGGCTGTGGAATGGTCGCGTGTACCGCACAGGGCCGACTGCGCCCCCCTAGCGCCACCGCCGAGCCGCCGAAAGCCATGGACCAAGGAGACGGAGATTCGGGAGCCTTGCCCGCCTCCCGCCCCAACCAAAAATACGGGCGTAAGATAGTTGCGCGCCCTTCGCCAGTGTAGGTTTGGGCATGGCGAAGCTCAGCGGTCAGGACCGCGAGATAATCCGATGGGCTCCCGGCAGCGCGCGCCGGCTGGCAGGGCTCTTTGGCGTCCTCCGTGCGATACGTCCTGCACCTTCAGGCTGGCAAGCGCGGTTTGCCTGTTGGCAATGGCCTCGGTGCGCGCCCGTGGAAGCTCACGGATCGTGAGCACGCCCAGGAATGGCACCGGCGGCGTGTAGCGCAGGCTGACGCGGCCCTGCCCGCGCGCTGCAGGAAATCGCCGAGGACCAGCCGTTCACCCCGACACCGGACGAGGTTGATCGCTCGGGGCTGTTCAAGGGCGTAGGCGGGGGCGGT
>CAIVDX010000179.1 GCA_903904805.1 uncultured Rhodospirillales bacterium | reverse complement strand
GGATGCCGCCGCCCAGCGTCAGCCCGGCGCTGCCGACGCTGGCGGTGCTGGTGGACAGGGTGCCGGCGTCGATCTCGTCATCCAGCGTGGCGCTGCCGCTGAGGGTGAGGGTATGGCCGGCGAGCGCGACGGTGCCGGCGCTCAGCGTGGTGGCGGCGGTGGTGGTGACGTTGCCGGCCAGCGAGAGGGTTGCGGCGGTGTCCGACATCAGCAGGGCCGCGAGCGGCAGCAGGGAGGTGCCGGCAAGCACGATGGCCTCGGCGCCGGTGCCGCCGATGCTGGCGGTCTGACCGCCTCCTGGGACCAGACCGGTGGACCAATTGCTGCCGACCGACCAGGTGCCGCTGCTTTTGACCCAGTTGGTGACCGTCATCGCGCTGCCTCGTGTCGTCTGCGGGGGACGCGGGCAGTCTGGCGGCGATGGGTTAAGGAAATGCACCGTTTATGAGACAAATCCCATGCGGGCTAAAATGTCTCGGCAGGTTACGCGGCGCCCGTAGGGCGGTGGCCGGGATGAAGATATCTCGCTGGCATGGCGCTTGTATGAAAAAGCGCATGGATCTCGCGCCCTCTCTCGCCACGCCGGCTACCATCGATGAGGCGGCCGGCATCGCGCTCGACGGTGTCTCGGTGACCTATGGCAATGGCAGCGCCAGCCTGACCGCGCTGCATGAGGCGAGCTTCGCTGCCCCGCCGGGCAGCTTCACCGCGCTGGTCGGCCCGTCCGGCTGCGGCAAATCCACCATCCTGAAGCTGGTCGCTGGGCTGCTGCGGCCGAGTGCCGGGGCGGTGGCGGTGGCGGGGCGGCCTGTGGGCGACCCGTCGGTGCGCACCGGCGTTGCCTTCCAGAACGCCACGCTGATGCCCTGGCTGAAGCTGCGGGCGAATGTGATGCTGCCGCTGAAGATCGTGCCGCCGTTTCGCGCGCGCTGGCCGGCCGAGCGGCAGGGCGCTTTCGCGGCGCGGGCGGACGTGCTGCTCGCCCGCGTCGGGCTGGGCGGCTTTGGCGAGTCTTATCCGTGGCAGCTCTCGGGCGGGATGCTGCAGCGGGCCTCGTTGTGCCGGGCGCTGATCCATGACCCCACCCTGCTGCTGTTGGATGAGCCGTTTGGCGCGCTTGATGCCTTCACGCGGGAGGAATTGTGGGCGCTGCTGCAGGATCTGTTCATTGATCGGCGGCCGACCGTGTTGATGGTGACGCATGATCTGCGCGAGGCAGCCTTTCTCGCGGACCGAATCGTCGTGATGAGCGCGCGGCCCGGGCGCATCATCGCCGACGAGGCGGTGCCGTTCGCGCGGCCGCGCACCACGGCGCTGACCTGGAGTGCCGAGTTCGCCGCGCTGACCGGGCGGCTGCATGGGCTGATCACCGCGGCGCGGGCGGAGGCGGCGTGATCCGCCGTCGCGTCTTCGCAGGCCTGCTGATGCTCGCGCTGTTTGCTGCGTGGGAGCTGGCGATTATCGTGTTCCATGTACCGCGCATGGTCGCGCCGCGGCCTTCGGAGGTGGTGACCACGCTGATCGCCAAATGGCCTGCTTTGCTGCCACATGCCGAGCAGACGCTGTTCACCACACTGGCGGGGTTCGCGCTGGGCAGTCTGGCGGGCGTGCTGCTGGGGGTGGCGGTGGGGATGTCGCGCACCGCCTATGACACGCTCTATCCGCTGCTGGTCGGGTTCGCCTCGATCCCGAAGGTGGCGGTGGTGCCGATCTTCGTGATCTGGTTTGGCTCCGGCACCATTCCGGCGGTGCTGACGGCGATGACCATCTCGCTGTTTCCGGTGATGGTGAATGTGGCGACGGGCCTGGCCACCGTGGAGCCGGAATATGTCGATGTGCTCAGCTGCTGGCGGGCGAGCCGGATGGATATCCTGCTCAACGTGTCGTTGCCGCGGGCGCTGCCCTATTTTTTCGCATCGTTGAAGGTGGCAATCACGCTGGCGTTTGTCGGCTCTGTGATTTCCGAGACGGTGGCGAGCAATCGCGGCATCGGCAATGTGATGATCTTGGCGGCGTCGAACTTCGATGTGCCGCTGACCTTTGCTGGGCTGTTCATTCTGGCGATCATGGGGGTGGCGCTCTATGCGATCTTCGCGCTGTTGGAGCGGCGGATGACCGCATGGGCCAACCGGCGCGACATCGCCTACGCCTGAGGCGGCCGCGGCGCGGGGCCGAGCCGGGCGAGCTAGCCTGAGGCTTTGCCGTAGACGCGCTGGCCGTTGTTGCCCGGGCAGTAGCACGAGCCGCCTGGGGGCACCGCGGCCTCCAGCGGGCAGACATAGCGGGCGGCCTGGCAGGAGCGCGCGGCTTGGCTGGTCGCCGGGCTGCTGGTCAACGGTGGATAATAGCCGTCGTTTCCGGGGGTGGCGGGCGGCGGCACATAGGCCGGAGCCACGGCATAGGGGGCTGCGACGTAAGGCGTGGCGTAATAAGGTGCGTAAATGGGTGGCGTGACGACCACCGGTGGGGCGACAACGACCCCGCCGCCATAAAAGCCGCCGCGCCAGCCGCCACCATAATAGCCTCCGCCGTTCCAGCCGCCTCCGTGCGAGCCGCCGCCGCCACCGCCGGCAGCCCACCAGGCATGCGCGCTGCCGGGCGCGAACACGACCAGCGCCGTCATCAGTGGCAGAAACACAGTCATCAATCGCGCGCTGCTCGTCATCTCGAGGCCCTCCGAACCGAGACCGCTACCAGGATTTTGTAACTGATTTATGGCAGACTTGCCTCGCGCAACAGGCCTGTGATGAGCGTGGTGACTGCGGCTGGGCGTTCCATCGGCGGCAGATGCCCCGCACCCGGCACCAGGCAGAAGCGCGCTCCGGGGATGAGAGTGGCCAACTCCTCACCCAGCGCCGGAGGGGTCACAATGTCGGCGGCACCGCTGATCACAAGGCTTGGAACGCGCAGGCGAGGCAGCCAGTCGCGCTGATCCGGTCGGGCGAGGATGGCGCGCTGCTGGCGCAGATAGGAGGCGCGGTCGAACCGGCCGGCCATTGCCAAGACGTCGGCGCAGAGAGCGCTGTCGGTCAGATTGTCAGGGTGCAGCAGCTGCTCCAGCAGGCGGCGGGAGATGCCGCGGAAGCGGCCAACGCTGCTTGCCGCCATTGCCAGGCGCCGGCGTTTGGCCTGGGCGACGCTGTCTGGGCGTGCGCTGGTGTCGAGCAGACACAAGCCCGCGAGGCGGTCGGGTCGGGTGCGGGCGATTTCCAGCGCGACATAGCCACCCATCGACAGACCGGCGACCACGACCGGGCCGTCGACCAGGGTCAGTGCGCGGGCGGCCATGCCGGCAATGCTCTCATCCTGCCTGAGATCAGCTGCAATGGAGGTGGTGCCGGGAGGCAGGGCGGCGATCACGTCGCGCCAAAGGCGGGCGTCGCAGAGCAGCCCCGGCAGCAGCAGCAAATTGGCCATGCACGGCAGATAGCGCGCCAACGCCGCAGCACAAAACCTTGACTTTCGGCTGGCGTCTGCGGATATGCGGGTCGAACCGTGCCACGCGCCACGCGCGACGGACCGGCTGCCGCCCCCGCATTCCGTCGCACGCGGGGTCAAGCGCGCCCCTCTGCCGACAGAGATACAGATTTGACCGAACATCCCGACGCGCCGGCGCTTGCCATTGCCGAGCCCAGCCCGCACCCGGACTCCATGCAGGGCGATATTTTCGCACCCGCCGACGGCGCTCCCGCACCTGTCGAACCCTCTCCTGCCGACCCCGCGCCTGCGGATGCTATGCCTGGCCAGCCCATTGTGGCCGAGTCCATCCTTGCCGACGCCGCGCCGATCGG
>CAIVDX010000178.1 GCA_903904805.1 uncultured Rhodospirillales bacterium | reverse complement strand
TCACATTCTGATCAGCTACGCCACGCCGATCGATGATGACGCGATCCAGGTGGTGCAGTTCCTCTATCGCAACGACACCGAACAGGACTGCCCCGCCGAGCTGCTGATCGAGTGGGATGGCAGAATCGTCGCCGAAGACAAGGCCGTTCTGGAATCAACAGAAGCAGACGTGACCTTGGACATTTCACGCAAGGTCGAAATGCACATGCCGTCGGACCAGCCCAGCCTGATCATCCGCAAACGCCTGATGGAACTGCTGGCGCAGCGCAACGAACCCGAAGCCACCGCCCTCTACGCGTCCACCGGCTGAACATCGAAAGCTCGGCTGCCTCATTTTCAAAAAAGCAGCGCTGTCGAACCTTATTCCTCAGTCCACCGCTTGACCATTTTCGTATCAAGATCGAACAGATCCAGCGCCCGCCCAACCGTCTGATTGACGACATCATCAAGCGTTTTCGGCTTGTGATAAAACGCCGGCACCGGCGGCATCACGATCGCGCCATTGCGCGTGGCCGCATCCATCAGCGCGATATGCCCGGCATGCAGCGGTGTCTCGCGGAACAGCAGCACCACGCGGCGGCGTTCCTTCAGGCACACATCGGCGGCGCGCACCACCAGCGCGTCGTCCACGCAGTTGGCGATGCCCGACAGCGTGTGCACCGAACACGGCGCCACCAGCATGCCCAGCGTCTTGAACGAGCCTGAGGAGATCGAGGCGCCAATGTCCTTGTAATTGTAGGTCTTGGTGGCCAACGCCGCGACATCGGCGGCCGTGTAATCGGTCTCCTCGCCGATGGTGCGCACGCCCGAGGGCGAGAGCACCAGGTGGGTCTCGATGTCCGGGAAGCGCTTGAGGATTTCCAGCGCGCGAATGCCATAGATCGAGCCGGAGGCGCCGGTGATGCCGATGATCAGGCGCTTGGGGGTGTCTGAGGTGGTGTTCACGCCGGTGATGTCTTTCGTTGGAAATATGATGCCTGCCTCGCACATGAGGGCAGCTTCACGCAAATTTCAACCGTTGGTCTCACCGGCTCGGGTCGATTTGATCGGGCGCGCCGGGCCGGCGACGAAAACGCTGCACGCCATGCTCCACCGGCAACCGCTCCAGATGACCGATGCACACGAGATGATTGAGATGCGCAAGCGCCTCGCCCATCGCGAAGCCAAGCTGATGGCCATCAAGCGCGCGGGTGAACATCACATCCAGCAACTCACCCGCCGCACGCGGTTCGGCGCAGGCCGCCAGCACCACGCTCAGCCGCTCGCCATGATGGGCCAGCAGCTCGCGCGCCCGCGCCTGGATGCCGAAGAAGGGCCGGCGATGCGATGGCAAAATGAGTGTCTCAGGCGGGATGATGTCGTGAAAATGCCTGCAGCTGTCGAGAAACAATCCCAGCGGATCGGCCAGCGGCTCGGTCGGCCACACCGAGATGTTGGTCGAGATCGTCGGCAGGATCTGGTCGCCGGCGATCAGGATCGCGCGCGCGCGGCACCACAGCGAAATATGCTCGGGCGAGTGCCCGCCGCCGCGGATCGCCACCCACTCATCGCCATCGATCCGCAGGCTCTGCCCCTCGGCGATGCGCTGGAACGCGGGCGGCAGCTGCACCCCCTTGGCATAGCGCGCCGAGCCGCTGTCGAACTGCGCCGCACGCTCCGGCGCCAGGCCATGCAGCGCATGGAAGCTGGCGCGGTCGCCGAACGCGTCCGTATAGGCGCTGCGCACCGCCAGATTGGCGGCGAACCATTCCGCCTGCGCCATCACCGGCAGCAGCCCGCCCCAATGCGCGCACACAAAGCCGGAATTGCCCACATGGTCGGGGTGAAAATGCGTCAGCACCAGCCGCGTCACCGGCCGGCCCTCAAGCGCGCTCTCGAACAGTTCCAGCAGCCGCGCCCGCGTCGCCTCATCGCCATGGCCGCAATCGATCATCGTCCAGCCCGGCCCGTCGCGCAGGAACCAGATATTCACCTGCCGCAGCCCGGTGAACGGGATCGGCAGCGACGCCCACACAATGCCCTCGGCCACCCGCACCACGCCCCCGCTCTCGGGAATGGTGGCGAACGGATAGCTCAACGCGGCCGGGGCAGGGGGCGACATCGCCGCGTCAGCCAAACGCGGCGGCAACCAGCGCCGCGCTGGCGTCAGGCGCGAAGCTGGAGCCAAGATGGGCGGCATATCGCGCCAGATGCGCCGCCCCCAGGGCAGGGACCGCGGCTGCCGGCACCCCCCAGCCAGACGCGGTCGCGAACAGAAATTCCTGTTGCAGCCGCTCGGATTCCAGCTCCACCTGCTTCACCTGCCGACGCAGATTGGCCACCGCCGGATCCGCCTCGAGCGGCTTCAGGCTCAGCCGCACCTGCCGCAGCCGCACCACGATGTCAGTGCGCCAGGCGGCCACCGCGGCGTCGAGCCGGCCGACCAGCGCCTGATCGAACTCCAGCCCCCGCGTCGCCTGAAACAGCAGAAACAGCGCCACATTCACATCCGCCCCGCCCTGGTCCTGCAAGGCAAGGCAGGCAGGCGGCACGCCCGCCAACCGATAGGTGCGCAGCGAAAAATCCCAAAAGGGAGAGGTGGACTGGCTCATGGGCAGGGCTCCATGGGAGCCCGAAGGCTCAGATGCCGGCGGTGTTCGCCCAGAACAGCATCGCCGCAACCGCCGCCGTGGCGAACAGACCAACCATAAGGCCCTTGCGGAAGGCGACGGCGCATTTCGACATCTCGGACCCCGGTTTTCTGATGGTCAACCTGACAAAGCCTGACGATCATATCCCTCCGCCGACGCTTGGCAACAGCAATGTCATCCTGCACCGCAGCATCCGTCCGCACCCCGCCCGGTTACCAAACCACGCTCACACAATGCCGATCAGCGGCCAATAGAACGGCACCACCAGCAGCAGCAGCAGCCACTCCAGCACGGTGAGCAGGAAGCCGAGCTTCACCATGTCCCAGGCGCTGAAATACCCATAGGAATAGCCGATCATCGTCACCGCCGACTGATAGGCAAACAGCTTGCCGCCGGCGGCGAACGCCCAGGTCAGGCCAAGGATCGTCGGCGACAGGTCATGCGTCTTCGCGAACGCCATCAGCGGCGGGATCGATGTCGTCATCATCGGAATCTCGGACGCCAGAAAGAAATGATAGATGAAGGCGAACCAGTACAGCACGGTGGTCGAGATGAAGCTGTTCTGCATCAGCGGCAGCATCCAGCCGAACACCACCGACGAGATCAGATCCAGCCCCTTGGTCTCGGTCAGCACGGTGCCCATGCTCACCGCCGCGGCCACGAAAAAGAACGGCAGCAGGTTCGTCTTGCGCACATCATCCACGCTCAACACCCCCACCCGCGGCAGCAGCGCGGCCAGCGCCACGCCCAGACCCACCACCGGCGCCGGAATCTCATGGATGAAGTCGGTCATCCACAGCACCAGCGCGATGCCGAGCAGGATGGCCGCGCGCGTGTCGATCGCCCGCCAGGCGCCGATGCTGTCGCGCTGCTTCTCCAGATAGGCGCGCCCACCGGCCAGATCGGCCCGCTCCGGCGGAAACAGCCACAACGTCAGCAGCCAGCAGGCGATCACCGTGATGATGTCCAGCGGCGCGAAGGCGGCG
>CAIVDX010000177.1 GCA_903904805.1 uncultured Rhodospirillales bacterium | reverse complement strand
CCGGCGCTCGGCGATCTGATCGAGCGGGTGGAACTGGTCTATTTCGGCGATCGGCCGGCGGATCAGGGCAGTTACGCGGCCTGCCGCCAAAGCTATCTGGCGCTGCTCGCCGCGATGCGGGCCGGCGTCGCCGGGGCGCGCGCATGAGCGACCGGCCAATTCTGACGACGCCGGTGCTGGTGATTACGCTGACCTTGGGCCTCGCGATCTTTGCCATCTCGGTCGTGCTGGCGCTCAACGCGCCCTCGGAATTGCCGCGCGCCGGGAGCGACACGCGGTCCACCTCGGCGCTGGGGCATGCGGGGCTCTATGCCTTGCTGCAGCGGGCCGGCGTGCCGGTGGCGCGCAGTCAGGCCAATGGCGTGGTGACCACAAATGGGGGCGATGTGCTGGTGCTGGCTGAGCCGCCCGAAACGCTGTCGGGGGATGCGGTGATCCGGCTCGGGCGCGCGGCCAGCAGCCTCTTGGTTTTGCCCAAACGGACGGGCGAGGCCGATGAGGACAACCCGGCTTGGGTCAAATCCACCGCGCCGATCGGTATCGATAGCGTGGCGGCCATTGCGCGGCTACTTGGCCCGAAGATCGACGTCGTCCGCACCGATCCGCCGGCGAGCTGGACCGTCAATACGCTGGGCATCGCGCCGGTTGTAGCGGGCACCATGCAGATGATCGAGGACGACGACCTGACGCCGATCCTTGCCAATGGCAAGGACATGCTGATCGCCGAGTACCGCGATGGCGAGCGGCGGACCTGGATCCTCGCCGACCCCGACGTGATCGAGAATTTTGGCCTGGGGCAGGGGCAGAATGCCGGGGCGGCGCTCGCGCTGCTGAATGGGCTACGGGACGACGATGGCACGGTGATCTTCGATGAGACGATCCATGGCATGGTCAATCCGGTCTCCAACCCGTTTCGGAAGCTGGTCGAATTTCCGCTCGGCATCGGTTCCGCGTTGAGCCTCGTGGCGCTAGGGCTGCTGTGCTGGCGGGCGGTGGGGCGGTTTGGGAAGCCTGTTGCGACGCCGCCGGTGTTCGATTTCGGCAAGCGGCGGCTGATCGCGACGAGTGCGGCGCTGCTCGACCGGGCGGGTCATCAGATCATCGTTATGCGGCGCTACGTCGAGCTTAATCTGCACGACGTGGGGCGACGATTCAGCGCGCCACCGGGGCTCAGCGACACGGAACTAGCGGCCTGGCTTGATGCGGTCGGCAAGTCGCGCGGCGTCGAGCTTGAGGCGAGTGGCATCGTTCAGCGCGTCGCCGAGAATTCGGGTACGAGTGGCCGGGTGGCGCTCAATCTGTTCGCGGCGGCGGGCGATATTCATCGATGGAAGGATCGGATTTCGGATGGAACTTCAGGACGTCGCAGCGACCGCTGAGCGCATCCGCCGCGAGGTGGGCAAGGCCATTGTCGGACAGGATGCCGTCATCGACCTGATGCTGACGGCGCTTCTGGCGGGTGGGCACATCCTGCTCGAGGGTGTGCCCGGCACCGGCAAGACGCTGCTGGCGCAGGCCTTTGCGCAGACGCTGTCGCTGAAGTTCCGGCGCGTGCAGTTTACGCCCGACATGATGCCGGGCGACGTCATCGGCACCAACCTCTTCAACTTCCAGACCAATGCGTTCGTTCTGACGCCTGGGCCGATCTTCACTGACCTGCTGCTCGCCGATGAAATCAACCGCACGCCCCCCAAGACGCAGGCGGCGTTGTTGCAGGCGATGAACGAGCACGCCGTGACGATCGACGGCAATACCTATGATCTTGGCGCCGATTTCATGGTGATCGCGACGCAGAACCCGATCGAGCAGCAGGGCACTTACGTGCTGCCGGAAGCGCAGCTCGACCGGTTCCTGTTCAAGATCGATATCGGCTATCCGAGCCGCGACGAGGAACGCGAAGTCGTCGCCCGGCACGGCCACCAGTCGGCGATGCCGCAGCTTGCGGCCTTTAACGTCGAAGCGCGGGCAGATGCAGCGACGCTGGCCGATCTGCGCGCCACCACCAGCGCCATCAAGATGACCCCGCAGATCATCGACTACATCGTCGACGTGGTGCGGGCGACGCGGCAGCATCCGGCGATCGAGACGGGCGGCTCGACGCGCTCGGCCAATATGCTGGCCTCATCGGTGCGGGCCCTGGCGGCGTTGCAGGGGCGGGATTTTGTCATCCCGGACGATGTGAAAAAGCTGGCGGTGCCAGTGCTGCGGCATCGCGTCGTGCTGGCGCCGGCGGCCGAAATCGATGGCATCAGCGCCGACCGGGTGATCGGGGAAATCCTCGAACAAGCGGTAGCGCCGAGATGATGCTGCCGACGGTCCGCGCCGTCGCGTTGTTCGGCGCGGGCGTGCCGGTATGCCTCGTGGTGCTGATCGGCTGGCCGGGGCTGTGGCCATTTTCGTTCGATCTCAGCCTGCTGGTGCTGCTGCTGATGGGGATCGATGCGCTGCTGGTGCTGCCGGGGCGGTTTGTCGATGCCAAGGTCGCGGTAGCTTCAGCGGTGCCCGTTGGCAATCTGGCGCAGATTAGCGTGCTGCTGGTGGCGAAGCGCCCGGCCGATGGGCTGGCCGTGCAGTGCGCGCTGGACCTTAGCGGGCCTGTGACGCCGCCTGGCAATTTTGCGGCAATGGTGAAGGGCGGCTCGGCCGAGGTGAGCGTGCCGCTGTTGCCGACACGACGCGGTGTCGTGCAACTGGAAACGCTGTGGCTCAAGTGGCGCGGGCCGCTGGGGCTGATGGAAGTACGGAAGCGGCTGCCGCTCACCACCCGCATCGAGATCCTGCCGGCGCGGCGTACCGCTTATGGCCCGCCGCTCAATGCGCTGATGAATAGCGCCATCCATGGCAGCAAAGTGCAGACGCAGAAGGGCGAGGGCACAGAGTTCGATACGCTGCGCGAGCATGTGGCCGGGCTCGATTCACGCTTCATCGACTGGAAGCAGTCGGCGCGGCATCGGCGGCTGGTATCGAAGGAGTTCCGCATCGAGCGTAACCATCAGGTCGTCCTGGCCTTCGATACCGGGCACCTGATGCTGGATGCGGTCGAGGGGCTGGCGCGGCTGGATCACGCCATCGAGGCCGGGTTG
>CAIVDX010000176.1 GCA_903904805.1 uncultured Rhodospirillales bacterium | reverse complement strand
ATAGTACCCGGCCAGCTTGCGCAACTCCGCATAGACGTGCGGCAGCAGGCGGTCCAGGGCGGTCTTGTCGCCCTTCGCCAGGTCCTCTAAAGCCAGAGTAATAGGGTGCGAAACCTGCATAGGAAACGGTGCTTTCGCCGGTTGCTCACGGACGTGATGCGCTAAAGATAACAGACGGGACTCCGGTGTATGTACGGTGCTCAAACGAGATTGGATTCAAAAGTAATACGCTCTACCGTGTAATTTTCTGTGGCCCGGCGGAGGCGTTCTTCGTCACGATATGTGGAGCGGAGAGAAGAAATATTCCCACCACTCGCAAAATTCATCAAGATTTTCCGCTTATGACTGTAGAGCCCGCACCACCGCGGCCGTTTGGCCGCGTACGGTTCGCAAGCTTCGCGTCAAATCCACCTCTGGTGGCCGCGACGCTCCCCAGGTTTGGGAGCACGTAACCGAGCGCATCTCCCGCGTCGACCCTGTGATCCACGAGCAGCAGGGTCGACTCTTTTCGTCCTGAATCGGGAAACTAGTTGGCCGCGCCGGCCACAGCCATGTCCTGCAGGTGCCGTGCCTGCCGCAACACCAGAACTTCATCCAGAATCCGTTCCGCCATCACCGTCTTCGCCGCCGGGCGCAGCGTCACGGCGCGGTCTGCGGTGATGAAGACTCCAGCATTGCGGTCCGAGTCGAAACCAAACTCAGGCGACGAAATATCGTTCGCCACAATCGCGTCGACGCCCTTGCGCAGCAGCTTGGCCCGCGCATTGGCCTCCACGTTTTCCGCCTCAGCCGCGAACGCGACGATGATCGTCCCGACATTCCTGCGCGCCACCATCTCGGCCACAATATCCTCGGTCGGTTCGAGTTCCAGCGTCAGTGCCCCTCTCCGGCGCAGCTTGCCCGCCGCCGCCTCACGCACGCGAAAGTCCGCCACCGCCGCGGCTTTGATCACCACCGTCGCCCCAGCGAGTTCGGCCAGCGCAGCCAGCTCCATTTCCGCCGCCGTCGTCACACGCACCACTCTGCACCCCGCCGGAGCAGGCAGCGCCGACGCCGTCACCAGCACCACATTCGCTCCCCGCGCGGCCGCGGCCGCAGCCAGCGCGTGGCCCATCTTCCCACTCGACCGGTTGCCGATAAAACGCACCGCATCGATCGACTCACGCGTTCCGCCGGCCGTCACCAGCACCGTCTCGCCAACCAGATCGCGGCTCGGCGCGCTCACGGCGAGTACCTCTGCAACGATAGCTTCCACCTCAGCCAGCCGCCCGCTACCGGTCATACCGCAGGCAAGATAGCCTTCACCCGGCTCCACGATCCGCACACCCCGCGCCTCCAGCGTCCGCAGATTAGCCTGCGTCGCCGGATGCTGCCACATGTTGACGTTCATCGCCGGAGCGACCACGACCGGCGCAGCCGTCGCAAGATATAACGTCGAAAGAAAGTCGTCGGCAATGCCGTTGGCCAGCTTCGCCAGCGTATTCGCCGTCGCCGGAGCAATCACCAGGGCATCGATAGCCTGCGCCACCGCAATGTGTTCAATCTCAAAATCCCCATCGCCCTCAGCCCCGTCCCACAGCGACGTAAACACGCGCTTGCCGGTCAACGCCGCGAACGTCATTGGCTTCACAAACTCCTGCGCCGACGCGGTCATCGCCACCTGCACATCGACGCCCTCATCCTGCAGCGCGCGCACTAACTCCGCCGCTTTATACGCAGCGATTCCGCCCGTCACTCCCACCAACACCTTCATCGTCCGCTCCCGCTGCCCACCGGCGGCAGGACAATATTGTCGATCAGCCGCGTCGTTCCCACGTGCGCCGCGACCGCGACCAGCGCACCCTCGCGCACGTCTGTGACTGGCAGCAGTGTGTCAGTATCTACGATCTCCGCAAACTCCAACTGCACTCCGGGAGCGGACTGCAGGGCACACAGCAGCTCCTGCCGCAGCGTGCCCGCGTGGACCATGCCGCCACTCACCAGCGCTTGCACGGCGGCCAGCGAGTGCCACAGCGCCAACGCCTGTACCCGTTCTTCCGGCGCAAGGTTGCGGTTGCGCGAGCTCAGCGCCAGCCCATCGCTCTCCCGCACCGTCGGACAAACCATCAGCCGCAGCGGAAAATTCAAATCGCCCACCATCGCGCGCAACACCGCCACCTGGGCCGCGTCTTTCTGTCCAAAGAAGGCGACATCCGGCGACACAATGTGAAACAGCTTAGCCACCACCGT
>CAIVDX010000175.1 GCA_903904805.1 uncultured Rhodospirillales bacterium | reverse complement strand
TGATCGGCACCATGTGATGCTCGCAATAGCTCTCAAGCCGGATGTCGCGCAGCAGAACGATTTCGTCGTAGCCTTCGACTTCCTCGAAGGTGCGCTCCAGGATCGCGGCCGGATCGGTGTTGTAGCCGGCGAAAAATTCCTCATACGAGCGGACGACGCGGGAGGGCGTGTCGAGCAGGCCCTCGCGGTTGGGATTATCACCGGCCCAGCGGAGCAGCACGCGCACCGCGGCCTCGGCCTCTTCGCGGGTCGGGCGCGTTGCTGGCGTCTCGCCGTGCAGCTCCTCGACGGGGACGGACTTTGGGGTAATCACGTTCACGGGCAGGCCCTCCTGTTGGCTGCCCGGCGGATCGGGCCACGACTGCGTTTGGTGTCTCTGGACCGCGATATGGCCCCTGCCCTGCACACGGCAAGGTGGCGATGTTGGACTTCTTTCAATGCACCCGACCGTCCTGGTGAGGGCTGTCGAGGCTGAAGGTGGGGATCACCACGTCGAACGCGTCGCCATTTTCGGTGCGGACCATATGATACAGGCCCGCCATGAAGCCGGAGGGTGTCTCCAGCGGCGTGCCGGAGGTGTATTCGAAGCTTTCGCCGGGCTTCAGCGCAGGCTGCTCACCGACCACGCCTTCGCCCTCGACGGTCTGGGTGCGGCCGCGCCCGTCGGTGATGCGCCAGGTGCGGCGCAGCAGCTTCACCGGGGCGGCGCCGAGATTCTCGATCTTCACCCGGTAGGCCCAGACATAATGCTGGTCCTCCGGGCGGGACTGATCGTCGAGATAGAACGACCGAACGCTGACGCGCACCCCTTCGGTCGTGCTGTTGTAATCCTGCTCCATCAGGATGGGGTCACTCCGCCGCGCGGGCGAGGCGCAGCCCGTCCAGCGCCTGGGCGAGATCGTCCTCGATGTCCGCCACGTCCTCCAGACCCACCGAGAGGCGGATCACGCCGTCGCTGATGCCCAGGCGGGCACGGTCTTCGGGGGTGATCTTCATGTGGGTGGTGGTGGCGGGATGGGTGGCCAAGGATTTGGAATCGCCGAGATTGTTGGAGATGGCGATCAGCTTGAAGCGGTTCATCACGGCGAAGGCGCCGGCCTTGCCGCCGGCGACCTCGAAGGTGACCATGGTGCCGCCGGCCGAGCTCTGCGCCATCGCGAGGCGCTGCTGCGGATGGTCCGGGCGGGTGGGATACCATACGCGGCTGATGCCGTTCTGGCCGGCGAGGAAGTCCGCCACGCGGCTGGCCGAGCGGCAGCAATGCTCCACCCGCAGCGGCAGCGTCTCCAGCCCCTTCAGCAGCAGCCAGGCGTTGAATGGCGAGATCGCCGGGCCGGTGTTGCGGATGAAGGGCTGCAGATTGTCCTCGATCCATTTCTTGGTGCTCAGCACCGCGCCGCCGAGCACGCGGCCCTGGCCGTCGATATGCTTGGTGCAGCTATAGACCACCACATCCGCGCCAAAGCGCAGCGGCTTCTGCAGCAGCGGGGTGGCGAACACATTGTCGACCACCACGGTGGCGCCGGCGGCGTGGGCGAGGTCGCACACCGCGCGGAGATCGACGATCTCGAGCATCGGGTTGGAGGGGCTTTCCAGCAGCACCGCCTGGGTCGGCACGCTCAGCGCCTCCGCCCACTGGTCGAGATCGAAGCCGTCAACGAACACGGCCTCGATGCCGTAGCGCGGCAGCAGGGTGGCGACGATCCAGAAGCAGGAGCCGAACAGAGCGCGTGAGGCGACGATGCGGTCGCCGGCCTTGAGGAAGCAAGCCAGCGATGCGTGCACCGCGGCCATGCCCGAGGCGGTGGCGCGGCATTCCTCGGCACCTTCAAGCAGCGCGAGGCGCTTTTCCAGCATCGAGACGGTGGGGTTGCCGAAGCGCGAATATTGGTAGTGATCGACGGTGCCGAGGAACGTGCCTTCGGCCTGCTCGGCGCTGTCATACACAAAGCCGGAGGTGAGGTAGAGCGCCTCGGCATTCTCGCCGAACTGGCTGCGCACCTGCCCGCCATGGACGAGGGTGGTGGCGGGGCGCCAGGTGGGGTGATGCCGGTTGGACTGATGGACGTCTGACATGAGAGGGCCTTTCGCGTGATGTCGCCCGGCCATGCTGGTCCGGCGACGGCGCAGTCGCCTGGGAACCACCAGGGGAGCGCGCGCGTCACAGGGCCTTTTAGCGCGCTTGTTTCACCTCGCCGCAAGCCGGCCGGACAAATCACGAGGGATGGAAACTCATCGCTTGGCACGCTACGGCTGCGGCTGTGGCGCGTCAACGTCGCCGGCAACAGGCCTGGGGCGTTGCGCCTGCACCGCGTGGACCGTATAACGCCCGGCACACCTATGATTCAGGCGTGCGGCGCGGGTGTAGTTCAATGGTAGAACGGCAGCTTCCCAAGCTGCATACGAGGGTTCGATTCCCTTCACCCGCTCCAGCTCCCCCGTTTCATTTATCCGGACATGACATGACACAGGACGAGCTCTCCGCCTGGGCGTTGAAGACCGGCTGGAAGCTGATTGGCGGGCATCCGAGCCTGACCAGGCCTGGCCGGCCGAAGGAGGCGATCGTGCGGATGGTGCTGAAGGTCACGGTGGCGTCCATCGAGATCAAGAAGCCCTCGGGCAAATGGGACAAGGTGTCGTCGGCGGCGTATGGCGACATCGCGCCGGACCCGGACACCAACGTGCCGCGCGGGCTGGGGCTGGTGAGCATCACCGGGCTGTCGAAGCTGATGCAGGACAACCGGGACGCCGCTGTCTTCGGGTGATGGCGGACCCGTCGGATTTCGAGATCTTCGCGAGCTGTGTGCCGGGCCTGGAGGAGGTGCTGGGTGCGGAGGTGCGCGGCAAGGGGTTTCGGGCGGTCAAGGTGGTGCCTGGCGGGGTGAGCCTGCGGGGCGGCTGGCCGGAGGTGTGGCGGGCCAATCTGTGGCTGCGCGGCGCGGGGCGGGTGCTCGCGCGGCTGGACAGTTTCAAGGTGACGCATCTGGCGCAGCTGGACGGGCGGGCGCGGCAGGTGCCGTGGGCCGGGGTGTTGCGGGCGGATGTGCCGGTGCGGGTGGAGGCGAGCTGCGCGGGCTCGCGCATCTACCATTCCGGTGCGGCGGCGCAACGCATCGAGGGGGCGATCCGCGCGGTGGTCGGTGCGCCGATCTCGGCGGATGCGGAGGTTTGCGTGATGGCGCGCATCGAGCGCGATGTGTGCAGCATCAGCATCGACAGCAGCGGCGAGGCCTTGTATCGGCGCGGCTACAAGCAGGCGGTGAACGCGGCGCCGCTGCGGGAGACGTTGGCGTCGTTGTGTTTGTTCGCCTGCTCCTATGACGGCACCGAACCGCTGCTGGATCCGATGTGCGGATCGGGCACGTTCGTGATCGAGGCGGCCGAGATTGTCGCGCGATTGAACCCTGGCCGCAACAGACATTTCGCCTTTGAGCAACTGGCGGGTTTCGATCCTGACGCGTGGGCGGCGATGCGCGCGGTGGCGAGCCGGCGGGAGCCGATGGCGCGCTGTTATGGCAGCGATCGTGACGAGATGGCGGTGGCGAACGCGCAGGCCAATGCGGCGCGGGCCGGGGTGGGCGAGCTGGTGACGTTCCGGCAGGCCAATATCAGCGAGTTGCAACGACCCGATGGCCCGCCCGGGCTGGTGATCGTCAATCCACCATATGGCGAGCGGTTGAGCGGGGCGCGGGACCTCGCCCCCCTCTATCGCTCGCTCGGCCTGGTGCTGAAGGAGCGGTTCAGCGGCTGGCGGGTGGGGCTGGTGACCAGCGAGGCGAAGCTGGCCTGGGCGTGTGGGCTGCCGTTTCTGCCGGTCGGCGCGCCGATCCCGCATGGCGGGCTGCGGGTGCAGCTGTTCCGCACGGCGGCGCTGGGCTGAGCGCGCCTACAGCCTGGTGGTGCCCATGATCTCCTTTGCCTTGGCGGTGGCGGTGGTCCATTCCGCGGCGGAGAGTCGTGTGGCGCCGACGAAGCGGTTGGTCATGATCTGATCGAAGACCGGCGCGGCGTCGGCCGGTTCGGCGGCGTA
>CAIVDX010000174.1 GCA_903904805.1 uncultured Rhodospirillales bacterium | reverse complement strand
TCGGCCCCGACGCCGGCACGCTGATCGCCGAGATGGTCACCGCCATGGAATTCGGCGCCTCTTCGGAAGACGTCGCCCGCATCTGCCACGCGCATCCCAGCCTCAACGAGGCAGTGAAGGAAGCCGCCCTGGCCGTGGAGGGCCGCGCCCTCCATATGTGATCGACTCGGTGTGAAACGTCTGCGCCAGCCCTCGCAGCGAAGGCTGGCCCAGATCAATCACGCAACGATCGTATCAAGAGGGGTCCTATGGCGCTGCCGCTAGCACTGACGATGGGCGACCCGGCCGGGATCGGTGGCGAGCTGTCGATCCGTGCCTGGGCCGCGCTGCGCGGACATGGGCCAAAATTTGTCCTGCTCGACGACCCCGCGCGCCTGCCCGCCCTGGCCAACGCCATCGGCGTTCCGCTGAAGCTGCGCATCGTCAACGGCCCCGACGCCTCGGGCTTCGACGACGCCCTGCCCGTCCTGCCCATCCCCCTCGCCACCCCGGCCCGCCCCGGCCACCCTGATGGCGCCAACGCCGCCGCGGTGATCGCCTCCATCGACCGCGCCGCCCGCCTCGCCCTCTCCGGCGAGATCGGCGGCATGATCACCAACCCGATCAGCAAGGCCACCCTCTACGGCGCCGGCTTCGCCCATCCCGGCCACACCGAATTCCTCGCCGCCCTCTGCAACGTCCCCGGCCAGGAGGTGATGATGCTCGCCTCCCCCGAGCTGCGCGTGGTGCCCGTCACCGTCCATCTCTCCCTGCGCGACGCCCTGGCCCGCCTCACCCCGGCGCTCATCCTGCACGCCGCCCGCACCACCCACGCCGCCCTCAAGCGCGACTTCGCCATCGCCTCCCCCCGCCTCGCCATCGCCGGCCTCAACCCCCACGCCGGCGAACAGGGCGCGCTCGGCGCCGAGGATGCCGAGATGATCGCCCCGACCATCGCCACCCTGCGCGCCGAGGGGATCGACGCCACCGGCCCCTGGCCGCCCGACACCATGTTCACCGCCCGCGCCCGCCCGACCTTTGACGCCGCCATCTGCATGTATCACGACCAGGCCCTCATCCCCCTGAAAACGCTCGATATGGACCACGGCGTGAACATCACCATCGGCCTGCCCATCGTGCGCACCTCGCCCGACCACGGCACCGCCTTCGCCATCGCCGGCACCGGCCAGGCCGACCCCACCAGCCTCATCGCCGCCATCGACATGGCCGCCCGGATGGCGCGCGCACGCACCGGGGAGGCCGGAGCATGATCCGCCTGGGCGTCAACATCGACCACGTCGCCACCATCCGAAACGCCCGCGGCGGCACCCACCCGGACCCGCTCGCCGCCGCCCAATGCGCGATCGAGGCAGGTGCCGACGGCATCACCATCCATCTCCGCGAAGACCGCCGCCACATCCGTGACGACGACCTCGCCCGCATCCGCGCCGCCATCACCGTGCCGCTGAACCTGGAAATGGCCGCCACCGAGGAAATGCTCGCCATCGCGCTCGCCGCGAAACCCCACGCCGCCTGCATCGTCCCCGAACGCCGCGCCGAGGTCACCACCGAAGGCGGGCTGAACGCCGCCGGCCAGGCCGAAACCCTCCGCCCGATCATCGCCCGCCTGCGCGAGGCCGGCATCCGCGTCTCCCTGTTTATCGACCCCGACCCCGCCCAGATCCGCGCCGCCGCCGACCTCGGCGCCCCGGTGATCGAACTCCACACCGGCGCCTATGCCGAAGGCCACCCCGGAGAGCTCGCCCGCCTGCGGGCAGCCGCCTCCCTCGCCGACCAGCTCGGCCTCGAAGTCCATGCCGGCCACGGCCTGGATTTCGCCAACACGCCGGCGGTCGCGGCCATCCCGCAGATCCGCGAGGTCAATATCGGCCATTTCCTCATCGGCCAGGCCATCTTCGAGGGCCTGCCCAGCGTCGTCGCCCGCATGAAATCCCTGCTGGCCCCCGCGCGATCAGCGCAAAATGCGAACCCGCGATGAGCGCGAAAAAGGCCATCACACGATGACCGCCCCCTCCGTCCGCGACGGCCGCTTCGTCCATGGCAGCATCTGGCGCCATGTCGCGGTGATGTCCGGCACCGGCGCCATCGGCCTGATCGCCGTGTTCGTCGTCGACCTGCTGAATCTCTTCTATCTCTCCCGCCTCGGCCACCAGGCGATCGCCGCCGCCGCTGGCTTCGCCGGCGCGGTGTCCTTCCTGCAGCTCTCCGCCGGCATCGGCATGTCGATCGGCACCGGCGCGCTGGTCTCGCGCGCCATCGGCGCGGGCCGACCCGACGACGCCCGCCGCCTCGGCATGGCCGGCCTGTTCGCCACCACGGTGATCGGCTGCCTGATCGGCGCCGCCACCCTGCTCTGGATCGACCCGCTGCTCCGCCTGCTGAATGCCACCGGCGAAACCGGCGAGCTCACCCGCCGCTTCATCGCCATCGTCGCCCCCTCGGTGCCGCTGCTCGCCGGCGGCATGTGCTTCTCCGGCCTGCTGCGCGCCGCCGGCGACGCGCGCGGCGCCATGCTGATCACCCTTGTCGCCGCCTTCGTCACCGCCGCCTGCGACCCCGTGCTGATCTTCGCGCTTGATCTTGGCCTCGATGGCGCGGCGATCAGCACCATCATCTCGCGCGTCACCATGCTCATGATCGGCTTGTGGGGCGTGGCCCGCCTGGGGATGATCGGGCGCCTCGATCTCCCCCGCCTGCTCACCGACCTCCGCGTGATCATGGCGGTCGCCTTCCCGGCGATCCTCACCAACCTCGCCACCCCCGTCGCCGCCGCCTACACCACCCGCGCGATGGCCCAGTTCGGCCCCGCCGCGGTCGCCGGCCAGGCGACGATCGACCGCATCGTGCCCGTCGCCTTCGGCATGATCTTCGCCCTCTCCGGCGCGGTCGGCCCGATCTTCGGCCAGAATTACGGCGCCCGACAGATGGACCGCGTGCGCCGCTGCCTCAGCGACAGCCTGCTCTTCGTCATCCTCACCGTGGCGTTCGCCTGGGCGCTGATGGCCGCCGGCCAGGGCGTGCTGGTGCGCGCCTTCCAGCTCTCCGGCGACGCCGAGGCCATCGTGCGCGCCTTCTGCAGCTTTTTCGCCGGCGGCTATCTGTTCGTCGGCGCCCTGTTCGTCGCCAATGCCGGCTTCAACAATCTCGGATTTCCGCTGCTCTCCACCGGCTTCAACTGGGGCCGCGCGACATTGGGAACCATCCCCTTCGTCACCTTTGGCGCCCAATGGGGCCCGGTGGGCGTGCTCGCCGGCGTGTCGGCCGGCGCGGTGCTGTTCGGCACGCTGGCCATGCTCGCCGCCTTCCGCGTCGTCTGGCGCCTGCCGCCGCCCGCGCTGCCCGAACCGGTGCCCCTGGCGGCGGAATAGACGCTAATCAAACGCCGCCGCGATCAGACGCCGCGTGTACTCCTCGCGCGGCGCACTGAAGATCTCCGCACTCGGCCCCTGCTCGACAATGCGCCCGGCCCGCAGCACCACGATGCGATGCGCCAGCGCGCGCACCACCGCCAGATCATGGCTGATGAACAGATAGGCCAGCCCGCGCCGCGCCTGCAGATCGCGCAGCAGATCGATGATCTGCGCCTGCACCGAGCGATCGAGCGCGCTGGTCGGCTCATCCAGCACCAGAAATTTCGGCTGCAAAATCAACGCCCGCGCGATCGCGATGCGCTGCCGCTGCCCGCCGCTGAACTCATGCGGAAACCGATCCACACTGTCGCCCGCCAGCCCCACCTCATCCAGCGCCGCCGCCACCAGCCCGCGCCGCTCG
>CAIVDX010000173.1 GCA_903904805.1 uncultured Rhodospirillales bacterium | reverse complement strand
TCTCCCCGCCCGCACCGCCCGGTCCCGTTTTCAAAAAAAGAACGCCCTCTTCGCTTTTTAGTTGCGGCAGAGCGTCGATCCGAAGAAAATGCCCGCCATGCCGAGCCCCAACCCACCTCCCGCCGCGCCGCTGATCCCGGCTGCCCAGGCGTCTGCCCACCTGCGCGATCTCGCTGGCGTGCTGCGCAAACTTCTCGATCGCGGCCACGCCATCGCCAAGGCGGTGCACGAGCGCGCCATGGCCAAACGCACCTTGCTGTCCCCCAATCCGCCCGCGCGCCGGGCCGAGCCGGGCGAGCCCGAGCCCAGCACCATCGAACTCGTCACCCGTTTCACGCGCATCTGCCGCGGCGTCCGGCGCTGCATCCTGCTGCTGCAGAAACTCCACGCGCCGCCGCCCACCACCGCCCAGATCATCAGCCTCGACAGCGCCCGCGCCACCCGACAGCGCGCCGCCCGCGCCCGCCCGGCCACCGCCGAACGCGCCCAGCCCGCCGGCACCCCGCGGATCGTCCGCCTCGTCCCGGAGGACCGCGCCGCGCCCCCCACCCCATCCCGCATCAGCGATCTCGATGCCGACGATCTCGATGACGACGAGGGGGATGACGAACGCGGCCTCTACACCCTCCCGCTCGCCGAGATCATCGCCGACATCTGCGCCGATTTCGGCATCGACCCGCCGCAGGATCTCCCCGGCTGGGCCAATCTCTGCCTCGACGAGCTTCTGGAGGCCCTCCACCAGCCCGCCTCAGGCCCCGCGCCGGCCCCGCCCGCAGCCCCGCGCCTGGTCCCTCAGCCGGACCCATCGCCCGGCGGCCCGCCGCCACAGCCCCCCTATCCGCTCAGGCTGTAACGCCCCGCCGCGCCAGACGAGTCCGCCCCCATCCCGCCAGCCATGGCCCGGCGATAACGTGCACGCACATCCAGCGCGTGCGCGCCGCCCGCGCGCGCCCACACCGCGCCAGCAGCCCGCACCCCGCCCCAAACGCTCAAAACCCTGGGGCGTCTGGTGTTCCGAAAAGAAGCTGTTCTCCGGCCTACTCGGCCGCCGCCGCAACCGCGGCCGCCGGCGCCTTGATCTCCTTCAACAGCACCGAGGCCACCAGCCCCAGCACCGCCACGATCGAGAGCCACACCCCCGGGATCGCCCGATCCCCGGTCGCGCCGATCAGCCAGGTCGCGATCAGCGGCGTGGTGCCGCCAAAGATCGCCGCCGCCAGGCTGTAGGCCAGCGCGAAGCCGGTCGCGCGCACCTTCGCCGGCATGATCTCGGTGAGGAACACCACCATCGCGCCATTATAGCAGCCGTACAGAAACGACAGCCACAGCTCCACCGCCAGCAGCCGCCCGAAGCTCGGCGAGGAGACCAGCCACGACAGCGCCGGATAGGCCGTCAACAGGGTAAGCACGGTGGTGGCGATCAGGATCGGCCGGCGCCCGATCCGGTCCGACACCGCGCCCGACACCGGCAGCCAGAACAGGTTCGACAGCCCCACACAGATCGTCACGATCAGCGCGTCCAG
>CAIVDX010000172.1 GCA_903904805.1 uncultured Rhodospirillales bacterium | reverse complement strand
CGGTGCAGATGCTGGCCTATGAGGCGGCGGTGCATAAGGGAACGGATGTTGATCAGCCACGCAATCTTGCCAAATCGGTTACCGTCGAGTGACCCAAAAGGACCAGGCTTCTGAAAGTTTTTTGCTTCTTTTTTTTCAAAAAGGAAGGCCTTCTTTGTTGAAAAGGAGGAGCAACGAACTTTCGGGAGTCTGGCGCCTGTGGCGCCTCGGCACCGTGGCCCTGGGAGGCGCGTATGGCCTACGATTTTGATGTGTTTGTGATTGGTGGCGGGTCGGGCGGTGTGCGCTGTGCGCGGATCGCGGCGGGGCATGGGGCGCGGGTGGCCGTTGCGGAGGAGCAGCATTGGGGCGGCACCTGTGTGAATATTGGCTGTGTGCCGAAGAAGATCCTTGTGCAGGCCAGCGAATATTCCGGGTTTGCCGCGGATGCGCGGGGCTTTGGCTGGGACAGCACAATCGGCGCGCATGATTGGGCGGCGCTGATCGGGCATAAGAACGCCGAGATTTCCCGCCTGAACGGCATTTATCGCAAGCTGCTCGACAATGCCGGGGTGACGCGTTTCGAGGCGCGGGCGGTGTTCATCGATGCGCACACGCTCGATGTCGGCGGCGAGCGCATCAGCGCCGAGCGCATCGTGATCGCCACTGGCGGGCGGCCGACGCGGCTGCCGATCCCGGGCGTAGAGCTGGGGATTGTTTCGGATGACGCGTTCTTTCTGGCGGAGCGGCCGCGGCGCATCGTGATGGTGGGCGGCGGCTATATCTCGGTGGAGTTCGCGGGCATTTTTGCCGGGCTGGGCAGCGCGGTTCATGTTGTCTATCGCCAGCCGCTGCCGCTGCGCGGGTTCGATGAGGATATGCGCAGCGGGCTTGCCGAGGCGATGACCGCGCAGGGCATCACGCTGCATGCCAATGTGTCGCCGACCGCGATCGAGGCGGTGGGTGAGGAGAAGCGTGTGCATCTGTCAGATGGCAGCAGCATTTCCGCCGATCTGGTGTTTTTCGCCACCGGGCGGGCGCCCTATGTGGCGGGGCTGGGGCTTGAGGCGGCTGGGGTGGAGCTGACGGCGGGCGGGGCGATCGCGATCGATGCCGAGCATGCGACGAACGTGCCGCATATCTTCGCGATCGGCGATGTGACGGACCGCATCAATCTCACGCCGGTGGCGATTGCCGAGGGGCATCATCTGGCGGATCGGCTCTATTCGAGCGAGCCGCCGCGGAGCTGGTCGTTTGCCGCGGTGCCGACGGCGGTGTTTTCAAATCCACCGATGGCGACTGTGGGACTCACCGAGGCGCAGGCGGCCGAGCGCGGGCCGCATGATGTGTATCTGACGCGCTTCACGCCGATGCGGCACACGCTGAGCGGGCGGAACTGGCGCAGGTCGATCATGAAGCTGATCGTCGAGCAGGGCAGCGACCGGGTCGTGGGCGCGCATATGCTGGGCGAGGATGCGCCGGAGATGATCCAGGGGCTGGGGATTGCGATCACGGCGTGCGCGACGAAGCGGGATTTCGATCAGACGATCGGGATTCATCCGACGTCGGCGGAGGAGTTTGTGACGTTGCGGACGAAGACGCGATCGGTTGGGTAGGCAAGCGGTTCTTTTCTGAAAAAAAGAACCAAACCACGTCTGGTCGTCTGGTGCCCCAGCCGCGATCTCAGCCCATAGGGGCTGAGAGTGTGCCAGGGTCACCGCACCGACCATTCAAAAGTTTTTTGCTTCTTTTTTCAAAAAAGAAGCGCTTAGCCCTTCGCGAGTTTCTTGACTGAACTCGCCGCGTTGCGCTTGCCCTCGCCCACATATTCCTCATGGTAGGTCTCGATCTTCGCCAGATCGTAGAGGTAATTGACCATCAGCCCCGCGCTTTCGCGCAGGCCTTTGGGGGAGGTGTCGGCGAGCGGGTTGATGCGTTCGAGGCGGGCGCCGTTGCTCATGTGGAAATGCGCGACCGGATCGAGCGCGCGCCTGCCGCGGGTTTCATTGAGCAGATAGGTCGCGCACAGGCGCAGCAGCGGGGGCTCTGCTACGGCGCTCAGTGCCGGATCGCGATGCCAGCGGCGATGGGCGAGCAGGGTGGCCAGTGCGGCGGCGCCGGAGGAGCTGTCGGTGGCGACACCGGCTGTGGCGAGCGCGCTGCGCAGGGACAGGCTTTCCTCCTCGGTGATGAAGTTGGCGGGTGCCTCGGCGAGTTTGGCGTCAAGCCAGTGGCGGAAGCCGGGCAGGGGCGAGAGGGTGGCGAAGGTTTTCAGGTTGCGGAATTCGGCCGAGAGGGTTTCCACCGCGCGTTTGATGAGGAAGTTGCCGAAGCTGATGCCGCCGAGGCCGCGCTGGCAGTTGCTGATGGAATAGAAGATGGCGGTGTCGGCGGTGCGGGGGTCGAGCACCGGGGCGTCGCGGTCGAGCAGGTGCTGGACGGAGTTGGCGAGGCCCTGGACCATCGCGACCTCGACGAAGATGAGCGGTTCCATCGCCATGCGCGGGTGGAAGAAGGCGTAGCAGCGGCGGTCGGAATCGAGGCGGTTTTTCAGATCCTGCCAGTTGCGGATGCGATGGACGGCTTCGTACTGGACCAGGCGTTCGAGCAGGATGGCCGGGCTGGTCCAGCTGACCGGGACCATTTCGAGGAAGCCGACATCGAACCAGTTGGCGAGCAGGCCGCGCAGGTCGCTCTCGAGCGCGCGCAGATGCGGGTCGGATTTCATCGTGTCGAGCAGGGAGGCGCGCAGGTCGACGAGGAACTTCATGCCGTCGGGGATGGTGGTGAACTGGGTGAGCAGGCGCACGCGCGGGGGTTCCAGGGCGCGGCGCAGGGCGGACTGGGCGGACAGGCGGGCGGCTTCGTCGGGTGCGGCGTGCAGGGTGGCGTAGGCGGTGTCGATGGCGGTTTGGTCGGCATCGAAGCTGGCGAGGGTGCGCAGGAAGTCGAGGCGGCCGGCGGCGTCCCGGCTGAGATAGGTTTCGGCCAGGCGGGCGGCGCGGTTGCGGGCGCTGACTTCACCGCCGCGGGCATCGAGGCAGGCGCGCATCTGGGCGGGGAGGCTGTCGTCCTCCTGCGGGATGACCGAGGCCGCCATGTCGCGCCACAGACCGGTGACGCGGCGCAGGGCGCGGTCGATCAGGTTAGAAGGGGGCAGATTAGAGGGGGGCAGATTAGAGGGTGGCAGGTTCGAGGGTGGCAGGTTTGCCGATGCCGGATTGGCGGGCGGTAGGGTCGGGGTGGCGAGGTCGTTCATTGGGCGCTCCATTGTCGCTCAACGATATAGTGCGCGGGACTGGTTTGTCGCCTGATGAAGGGCGCGGGCGCGGGCGAGGGCGGCGGGCAGCAGCGGGGGGAGGTCCTCGGCGATGAGGCCGGGGCCGGCGAGGCTGGCGGCGTGGCCGTGCAGCCAGACGCCGGCGCAGGCGGCGTCGAAGCTGGTCATGCCGTCGCGGTGGGCGAGGAGGGCGGCGATGATGCCGGCGAGGATGTCGCCGGTGCCGGCGGTGGCGAGGTCGGGCGGGGCGTTCTCGTTGATGGCGCAGCGCCCGTCTGGCGCGGCGATGATGGTGTCGGCGCCTTTCAGCACGACGATTGCGTTGGTGTGGGCGGCGGCGGCGCGGACGGCGTCGAGGCGGTCGGGGCCGGGGGTGCCGAAGACGCGGGTGAATTCGCCGGCATGGGGGGTGAGGATGGCGGCGCCGCGCAGGCGCTCGGGGGTGCCGGCGCAGGCGGTCAGCGCGTCGGCGTCCACCACCACGCGGCGGGAGCCGGTGAGCAGCAGAGGTAGGGCGGTGTGGGCGGCGTCGATCCCCAGGCCGGGGCCGATCAGCCAGGTCTGGCGCCTGGGGTCGGCGAGAAGGCTGGGGAGCGGGGCGTCGGACAGGATCAGGCCGGGGTCGAGGGCCGGCCAGCCGTGCGCGGAGATGGTGACGATGCCGGCGCCGGCGCGGCGGGCGGCGGCGGCGGCGAGGCGGGCGGCGCCGGGCATGGCGCCGCCGATGATGGTGAGGTCGCCGCGGGTGTATTTGTTGTCGGACCAGATGACCGGCGGGATCGACCAGAGGGCGGGGTGGTTGGCGACGAGGGTGGCGGCGAGGCAGGACGGCGGCATCGCGATGTCGGCGAGGAGGGTGTGTCCACACATGGCGCGGCCGGGGAAGAGCAGGTGGCCGGGCTTGCGGCGGACGAAGGTGACGGTGAGCTCGGCCTGGGCGGCGGTGCCGCGGATCATGCCGGTGGCGCCGTCGATGCCGCTGGGGATGTCGATGGCCACCACGCGGCGGGCGGCGCGCAGGCAGTCGGCGGCGGGGCCGT
>CAIVDX010000171.1 GCA_903904805.1 uncultured Rhodospirillales bacterium | reverse complement strand
AGCGCGGCGAGCACGCGGTCGGAGCCGGAGGGGAGGTCGGGGTCGGTCAGCACGGCCAGCGCGCCATCCGCGCGCACGGCGTCGGCGACGTCCTGCTCGGAGCAGGCGACGAGGACGGGGCCGAGGGCGGCCTCACGCGCGCGGTCGAGCACGTGCAAGATCATCGGGCGGCCGGCGATGTCGGCGAGCGGTTTGCCGGGCAGGCGGGTGGAGGCCATGCGGGCGGGGATGACGATGATGGGGTTCACGGGTTTCGGCAGTCTGTTGCTGGCGGGGGGGCGGGCCCGTAGTGTGGGGGGCGCACCCTAGAGCGGTTTGACCTTGCTGCAAATGAACATGCCTCCTGTCGAGTTCGATCTTGATGCCGCGCTGCTGGCCGCCGAGGACGCCGCGGATGCCGCGGGCGAGATTTTGCGGCGGCATTTTCGTCAGGCGATCGCGGCGGATGTGAAGGCGGATGCGTCGCCGGTGACGATCGCGGACCGGCATGCCGAGGAGGCGATGCGGGGGATTTTGCGCAAGCATTTCCCCAAGGTGGGGATTCTGGGCGAGGAGTTCGGGCATGAGCGGCCGGAGGCGGAGTATTGCTTCGTGCTCGATCCGCTGGATGGCACGCGCGCCTACATCACCGGGCGGCCGAGTTTTGGCATTCTGATCGGGCTGCTGCATGGCGACCGGCCGCTGCTGGGGATCATCGATCAGCCGATTTTGCAGGAGCGCTGGGTGGGGCTGGCGGGGCGAAAGACGCGCTTCACCGGGCCGCTCGGGGGCGTGGTGGGGTGTCGGCCGTGCGCGCGGCTGGACCAGGCGGAACTGTGTGCGACCTCGCCGGAGATGTTCGGGGCGAGCCTGCCGCGCTTTCAGACCCTGGCAGGGCGCGCGCGGCGCAATATCTGGGGTGGTGATTGCTACGGCTATGGGATGCTGGCGTTGGGACAGGCGGATCTGGTGGTGGAATGTGACCTCAAGCCGTGGGACTGGGCGGCGCTGGTGCCGGTGATCGAGGGCGCGGGCGGGCGGGTGACGGATTGGGCCGGCCGGCCGATGCGGCGGGACGGGCCTGGGGAGATCATCGCGGCGGGTGATCCCGCGTTGATCGGCCAGGCCATGGCGGCGTTGGCGGCATGAGGCGTCGGCCGTTCCTGTTCAGCGGGTTGGCGAGCCTGCTGCCGGTGGGCGCGCGGGCGGCGGGGTCGGTGCGCAGCCACGCGCTGGCCTCGATCGGCACGCCGGTGTTGCCGGCGGATTTTGCCGCATTCCCCTATGTCGATCCGGCCGCACCCAAGGGCGGCGAGGTGCGGCTGGCCGCGCTGGGGAGTTTCGACAGTTTTCATCCGTTCATCGTGCGCGGCACCGCCGCGGGGTCGGTGGCGCAGATTTATGACACGCTGCTGCGGGAGAATGCGAACGAGCCAGGCGTGGCCTATGGCCATCTGGCCGGCGCGATCGAGCTGGCGGACGATCGGATGTGGGTGGCGTTCGAGATTCGTCCGCAGGCGACATTCGCCGACGGGGCGCTGGTGACGGCGGCGGATGTGGTGTGGACGTTCGAGTCGTTGCGCGCCCAGGGGCGGCCGTTCTATCGCGCCTATTATGCGGATGTGGACCGGGTGGAGGATGAAAGCGCCTCACGCGTGGTGTTTCATTTCAAGACCAATGGCAATCGCGAGCTGCCGCTGATCCTCGGCGAGATGCCGGTGCTGCCGAAACATTGGTGGCAGGGGAGGGATTTTTCCAAACCGGTCACCGAAAAGCCGATTGGCAGCGGGCCGTATGCGATCGGCGATGTGACGATGGGGCGGACCATCACGCTCACTCGGCGGGCGGATTGGTGGGCGCTGGACATGCCGACCGGGCGGGGGCTGTCGAATTTCGGTCGGCTGACCACCGAATATTTCCGCGACGCGACGGTGGCGATGGAGGCCTTCAAGGCAGGGCAGGTGGATTTCCGTGCCGAGAACATCGCGAAAAGCTGGGTCACCGCCTATCATTTTCCCGCCGTGCAGAAGGGCTGGGTGATCAAGAAGGAGATCAGGCACCAGCAGCCGACGGGGATGCAGGGCTTCGCGATGAATCTGCGGCGGCCGGTTTTCGCCGATGCGCGGGTGCGCCAGGCGCTGTGTCTGGCGTTCGATTTCGAGTGGATGAACAAGACGCTGTTCTACGGCGCCTATACGCGCACGCAGAGCTATTTCTCCAACAGCGATCTGGCATCGTCCGGATTGCCGGATGCGGCTGAGCTGGCGCTGCTGGAGCCCTGGCGCGCGCAATTGCCGGCGGAGGTCTTCACCAAGGAATTCTCACTGCCGGTGAGCGATGGCAGCGGCAATAATCGTGAGCAGCTGCGCGCGGCGCTGGCGCTGCTGGGGGCGGCCGGCTGGTCGGTGAAGGATCGGCGGCTGGTCAACAAGGCTGGCCAGCCGATGGAGTTTTCGATTCTGCTGCCCGATTCGAGCTATGAGCGGGTGGCGCTGCCGTATGTGCAGTCGCTCGACAAGCTGGGCGTGAAGGCGAGCGTGCGCACCGTCGATCCCTCGCAATATCAGCATCTGACGGATGCGTTCGATTACGATATGACGATGACGGTGTTCGGCCAGGGCGATGTGCCGGGCAATGAGCAGCGCGATTATTGGAGCAGCGAGGCGGCGAAGAGCGAGGGCAGCCAGAATATTGTCGGCGTCTCTAGCCCGGTGGTGGATGGGCTGATCGAAAAGATCGTCACCGCCGAGGATCGGCCGCAATTGATCACCGCCTGTCGCGCGCTCGATCGGGTGCTGCTGTGGGGCTGGTATGTGGTGCCGAACTGGCATCTGAGCATTCATCGGCTGGCGTTCTGGAACAAGTTCGGCTGGCCGGATCGGCCGACGCGGACGGGTTATGTGTTCGATGCCTGGTGGGTGGACGCGGCGAAGGATGCCGCGCTTGCCGCCGCGCGCGCCTCAGGCGGCTGATGGGCGGCTATATCGCGCGGCGGATTCTGCTGATTCTGCCGACATTGCTGGGGATCATCGCGATCAATTTCGCAGTGGTGCAGCTCGCCCCGGGCGGGCCGGTGGATCAGATGATCGCCGAGATCAAGGGCCGCGGCGACGTGACGACGCGCGTCGCCGGCACCGGGGCGGGGGAGACCTCGGCACCTGGCCTGTACCAGGGCGCGCGCGGGCTTGATCCGCAGATTGTCGCTGATATCAGCAAGATGTTTGGCTTCGACAAGCCGCCGCTGACGCGCTTTGCGGATATGGTGAAGGGCTATCTGAGCTTCGATTTCGGGCGGTCGTTCTTTCGCGATCAGAGCGTGCTGTCGCTGGTGGTGCAGAAGATGCCGGTGTCGATCTCGATCGGCTTGTGGTCGACGCTGCTGATCTATCTGGTGTCGATCCCGTTGGGGATTGCCAAGGCGGTGCGTGATGGCAGTCGGTTCGATGTGGTATCGTCGGCGGCGATCCTGGTTGGATATGCGATCCCCGGGTTTCTGTTCGCCATATTGCTGGTGGTGCTGTTTGCCGGCGGCAGCTTTGTGCAGTGGTTTCCGTTGCGCGGGCTGACCAGTTCGGGGGCGGAGACCTGGCCGTGGCCGGAGCGGGTGATCGATTATCTGTGGCATGTGGTGCTGCCGACCGTGGCGCTGGTGGCCGGCGGTTTCGCCAGCCTGACGATGCTGACGAAGAATTGTTTTCTGGAGGAGATCCGCAAGCAATATGTGGTGACGGCGCGGGCGAAGGGGGCGGGGGAGCAGCGCGTGCTCTATGGCCATGTGTTCCGCAACGCGATGCTGCTGATTGTGGCGGGGTTTCCGGCGGCGTTCATCGGAATCCTGTTTTCCTCTGCCCTGCTCGTGGAAATCGTTTTCTCGCTGGATGGGTTGGGCTTGTTGGGCTTTGAGAGCGCGATCCGGCGGGATTATCCGGTGATGTTCGGCACGCTCTATATCTTCACGCTGATCGGGCTGGTGGTGCAGCTGATCGGCGATCTGATGTATACGCTGGTCGATCCGCGCATCGATTTCGAGACGCGCGAATGAGCCCGATGCTGGCACGGCGGGTGGCGGCGTTTCGCGCGAACAGGCGGGGCAGCTGGTCGGCGGTGCTGTTCTCCGCCTTGTTCCTGATCTGCCTGTTTGCCGAATTCATCGCCAATGATCGGCCGTTGCTGATCCGCTTCGATGGGCGCTTCATGTCGCCGGTGCTGGTGGATTACAGCGAGGATGCGTTCGGCGCGGAGTTTCTGCCGACCGAGGCGGATTATGGCGATCCCGAGTTGCAGGCGGCGATCTCGGCGCATGGCTGGGCGATCTGGCCGGCGATTCCCTATGCCTACACCACCACCGTGCGTGGCCTCACGGTGCCCGCGCCGTCGCCGCCGAGCTGGCGCAATCTGCTCGGCACCGATGACCAGGCGCGCGATGTTCTGGCGCGGGTGATCTACGGATTTCGCATCTCGGTGCTGTTCGGATTCACGCTGACGATTGTGGCCTCGGTGATCGGCATCGCTGCCGGGGCGATCCAGGGCTATCGCGGCGGGCTGACGGATCTGCTGTTTCAGCGCTTCATCGAGGTGTGGTCGGGCATGCCGCAGCTGTTTCTGCTGATCATTCTGGGCAGCATCATCGTGCCGGGCTTCTGGGTGCTGCTGCTGTTTCTTCTGGCATTTTCCTGGATGAATCTGACCGGTGTGGTGCGGGCGGAGTTTCTGCGCGGGCGGAACCTGGAATATGTGCGCGCCGCGCGGGCGTTGGGGGTGGGCGATGGTGCCATCATGTGGCGGCATATCCTGCCGAACGCGCTGGTGGCGACGCTGACCTTTTTGCCGTTCACGCTGTCGGGCTCGGTGACGATCCTGGCGAGCCTGGATTTTCTCGGCTTCGGGCTGCCGCCAGGCTCGCCCTCGCTGGGTGAACTTGTCAGCCAGGGTAAGAATAATCTGCAGGCGCCTTGGTTGGGGT
>CAIVDX010000170.1 GCA_903904805.1 uncultured Rhodospirillales bacterium | reverse complement strand
TCAAAATGGCCGTATAGTGCTACCCGCTTTAGGTTATCGGAGGCGCGTGCCATCTGAACTCCCTCCAGCCAGGTCTGGCAACGGCCAGTCTGCAAACCAACACCTGGTAGCGACGGAGAACAATGTCCACTCAGATATTGCGGCTGACACGCGGGATTGCCCGCTTGCGGCCGGTCAGCGCTGTTAGGTTGATGGGTATCGGCTGGCGCATCGCCAATCTTCTCTCCGGGTTGCGCCAAACTTCCCACGGCGGGTCACCGCTGTCGTAGAGTGCGTCAAGTTGCTGCTTGTCCTTGAAGGTGTCCATCGAGGCAAAAAAGCCATCGTATTCATAGGCGGCAAGCTGTTGCTGCGCGATTAGCCGCTGGAATGGCTGCACGACCAGCTCATCGCCCGGTTCCATGAACTTGAAAATCTCCCGTTTCAGTACGAAGAACCCGGCATTGATCCGAATGCCTGACTGCGTGACATCAGTAATGCTGGTAACTAGACCATTGCCGTCCGTGCGAGCCACATGGTAGCTCTGATTCGGCTTTACGCTGACGAAGGTTGCCACTTTGTCGCGCTGCCTTGCATAAGTGAGATAATTATCAAAATTGAGATCGATCAACCCGTCAGAATAATTAGCAATAAACGCATCGTCATCGCCAAGATACTTTTCCACGTGACGCAATCTTTGGCCGATATTTGAGTGTAGACCAGTTTCGGCGAATGTAATATTCCAGTCATGGATGTCACTATTGGTTAATTCAAGCCGCCTGCCGCCGATTGCGAACGTGAAATCATTAGACAAACACTCATTATAGTTAAGGAAGAATTGCTTGATCAGATCCCCGCGATAGCCCAAGCATAAAATAAAATCACGATGCCCGAAATGAGCGAAATATTTCATCACGTGCCAAAGGATCGGGCGGTAACCAATTGTTACCATAGGCTTTGGGATATGCTCGGCATAGTCCCGTAGCCTTAGCCCGAGTCCCCCACAGAATAGTACGACTTTCATCCAAATTGCTCCTCGTTCCGCGCCGCAGACGAAATCCAACACTCAACCGTGCCCCAATCGGGGTTGCACCCGAACAATGTTTGTTGGAGATCGACCGCCTTTTTGATACTTATATCATCAAAGTTATGATTGCTACAAGGCAAACCGTCCGATCGGATGAAATGATTCACTGGCTTGGATGCGACCCTGCGGCTCATTTGCCGCAGCCGGCATGAAGCGCAGCGCCCGCGCCAAAGCCTGCACATCTGCGAAGGGTTTACGGCCCAAATTGGGGGAAAAACGCCCTGCATCCGGTTACGCTTTTCCAAGGCTGTGTGACGTGGTGCCAAGCGGACCATGACGCAGCGGCGCGGTAAGGCGCGCGCTCCGCAGGTGTCGGGTGAGCCGGAGGGCGGTGAAATTGGCACCGAACGCAAACCGCGCAACAGGGCCGAAGCTGTTGGCCGCAGCCGGGCCGACAAAATGGAGCCCTGGTATCGAACTTTCAAAATGGCGTGATAGCCAGGGCGATCCGCGCTCAGTTTGCAGGCGCGCAACCAACGCAGGATCTAGAAAAGGCAGCCGCGCCACCTCTGCCCGATAGCCCGTGGCCGCAATCATGTGGTGGCAGTGCACTGCATTTCGGCTTCCGTCTTGCGCTACGAGGTCCACACGCACGCGCAGGCCCTTAATGCCGACGCGTGCAATCTGTTGGCCAAGATGGAAACTGACTTTTCCCTCCACCATACTGCGCGTCCACCAAACGGGGGCGGGACCGAGATGCTTGCGCACGACGAGTAGGCGGAAATTCCGTGGCATGACGTGAAACAGCAATGGCGCGTCGGTGCAGAGCCGCGATTTCCAACCCGGCCCCAGACCGGATAGCGGGGCCCGCAACCTGTCCATCAGCGGGCGTGGCAGTTTGCTCGGGCCGTTGTGGAAATCCACACGTGTTGCTCGCGCAATAAAGTGCACTACCGCCCCCGCCTGCACGAGGAGCGCGGCGCAGTCTATAGCCGAGGCTCCGGCACCGAGCACTGCCACCTCCCGGCCTGCAAATTCGGCGAAATGCGTATGGTGTGAACTGTGCGTCATCACTTCCCGCGGTAGAGTCGTTAGTGCTGTTGGCAGATAGGCGAAATGACTGACGCCAACCGCCAGCACCACACGCCGGGCGTGCAGCGCCTCCCCGCTTGCCAGCGTCAGCCTGAAGCCTGCGGGTGCGGCGGCGATGGCGCTGACATTGACCTGCTCCAGTTCCGGTACACAGCTGCGCTGAAACGCCTCACCATAGTCACAGAAGAGTTCTCTGCTGGTAGGCAAGCCAATATCAGCGGACGGCAGGCCGTGGGCACGGCAATAGGCACCAAGGGAGTGCGAGCCGGACGGCTCATACAGGCTGGCGGCAAACCCTTCAGACTTCAGAAACATGCTTTGCGGCATTTGTGTTCGCCAAGTTTGCATAGGCACGCCGAACGCGCGGTAGCTGAGTCCATGCGCCCGCAGGTAGCTGGAAATTGACAAGCCATACGGACCCGCGCCCACTACCGCTACGTCAACCATCATTGCTCTCTCCGGAAACGATTTTATCGGAACTGATGATGGGTTTCAATACCCTCGGCTAGTGGTTTCGACTTAGCCCGGAGTTTTCGTCATGGCTGACTGACATGGTGCAAGCCATTGATCAGGGATAGAATTCGGCTGCGAGACCAGAACCTAGCCGATTTTGAAGCCCATACCCGCCAAGGTTGAATGTAACCCCGCACTGCCCGGCCTGTCACAGGTCTGCGGCAAACCCATCATTGCCCGCTTTTACGGCGGCCCTCAGCCATCCCCTCATTTTGTGTGAGCAACTGGTGCCTTGAACCAGCCTGCGTTTGAAAGGGCGTCGGTGAATTTCTCTATCAACGGAACGAGCCGATGTTCGGGCATGTTTGGGATGAGTTCGTAGAGCATACAACCCTGCCGGAACAGCGAGTGCGTCCGGTTCTTGCTGGTGTTCGATTTCAACAGACGGTCCATGCCCAGGCTTTCGCCCACCGTGCCCAGCAGCGTCAGCAAGGCGGTGGCGAAGGCGCTCACTAACAGCAGACGGTCACGGCGCGTGGGTTCACCGATGCGCGTGGACGACAGACCCATGCCGAAGCGCAGGTCCTTGGTGTCGCGGAACTGCGGCTCAATTGTCCATCTCTTGGAGTAGTGGTTGATCAGCGTCGCCGCCGTCGTGTTCCGCTCGCTGGTCGCCAGGCACCACGGTTCCTTCATGTCGTTGGCATGAACGCACACGACGGCGCCGACTTGCTGGCCTTTGGCCGTCACGCGCGCGTCCGTCAGCTTGCGGGCGCGCCCGCCCTTGCCCACCCATTCGGCCGCGGGCTTGGTGGTTCCGTCCGTGCCGGTGACATGAATGTTGCCGCGAAAGCGGATCACGTAGCCGAAGCCCAACTGCGCGAGAAAGGCGAACAACTTCTGATCGCCGAAGCCGCGATCGGCAAGGATGCACACGCGGCAGCCGGCGGGCACGAGTTCGGCCAGCCGCCGCAGGCACGCATCCTCGAAATCATTGCGACGATCTTTCAGTTCGTCCTTCCAGACGCTCAGCCACAGGAGCGGCGTCGCCCGGCCATGGCCGGTGACCAGGTGCAAGGCGAGCGTGGCTTGGTCGTCATGGTCGAACTCGGTCCAGTCCATGGCGACAAGAATGTCCCGGCGCTGACCGATCTGCTGCGGCACCCAGCGGGCAAAGCCGTCCCACACGTCGATGCCGTTGTTGCTCAGCATCCGGTCGACCTGCTTGATCGCGTGCTTGGTAACCGAGCCCTTTGCCAAGGCGAGCGCCTGCCCGATCATCGCCACCGCGAGCGAGGCGGACTGCATGACGCCGAGGGTGGCGCCCGCCAATGAGTCGATCCGCTTGGCATGCAGGTCGTCGCCATAGACGCCGCCCACGAACGAGCGGACTTCCGCGAATTGCACCCGCCGCCGATCGGGATCTGCCATCGTGCCGCTCCAACTTGTAACACGTTGGAACGTCTACGGAGTCGCGCCGAATCGGGGCTAGCCCAAAGCCAAACTTAAATGAGGGGATTCATGAGACGGCGGCCAACTTTCGTCGGATGCCGGCGTGCTGGCGATGCGCGAGATCGAGAGCCGCCTCGGCGTCGCTGACCGCCTGGCCGCCTGCGCGCCCGATCCGCGCGCAGCGGAGCGTATCGAGCATGGCATCGCCGACATTCTGCGGTTTCGGATGCTGATGATTGCCGCGGGCTACGAGGACGGCAACGACGCCGCCAGCCTTGCGGCACGACCCGGCTTTCAAGCTCGCCCTCGGCCGGATGCCGGAGGGTGCCGCACTGTGCTCGCAGCCGACCATCTCGCGGCTCGAGAACCTGCCCGGACCGCGCGCGCTGATCCGCATGGCGCGCGCCATGGTGGGGCTCTACTGGAGGGCATAGATGGCGTAACGGGCGGTTCGACGGCGGTGTAGCTGGCGGGGATTGTCGTCCTGCAATCTGACGGTGTCGCTAAGGGAACCAGGATGAGCCTGGTCGCTGCATCGGAGAATGAGGATGAAGTGCTACGCGGGGATCGACGTATCGCTGGATAGCGTAAGCGTCTGAAGTTGAAGCTGAAGCTGAAGTTGACTTCAACCTCTAAGTATGATCCGAATCTTGACCGAGCGTGACCGCGCAGGTATGAGTGAAGCAATAAAAATTTGGCGCTCCGAAAATCAAATAAGCTTTTGATACTGGGGATCTGTGTGACGCCGATGATTTGCGGAAAATATCGCAAACACGATATGATTCGTAATGTTAATTTTGGGGAGATCATT